>JANQHZ010000519.1 GCA_028282445.1 Candidatus Binatia bacterium
GACAACAAGCACCAGCAAGACCTTGTCCGACACTTGATACACGACTCGATATTGCCCGACGCGCACGCGATACAGGTCGCGCACCCCCTCCAGCTTCTCGCATCCCTGCGGCCTGGGGTCGCCCGCAAGAGCTTCCACTCGCTCGATGATTCGGCGTTGCACAGCGACAGGTAGCTTGCGAACAGCCTTTGCCGCCGAAGGCTTGAATTCGACGCGGTACGCCGGATCGCTCACAGCCCGAGTTCGGCCTTGAGCTTCTCGAGCGGAACCGAGCCCTTCTCACGCAGAGCCTTCCGTGCCGCCGCCAAGTCTTGCTCGTTCTCCAGAGCCTCGAGGGTGGCTAAATCCTCCAGCGAAACGAGCGCAGCCACCGGCTTTCCGCGACGATGCATCACGACTCGCTCGCCTTGGTAGGCAACCCGGTTCAACGTTTCCGCGAACGTCTCTCTCACTTCACTGGCGGCCACATGCTTCATGGACATCATGTACATTACGTACTACACGGACGCAAATCCCTGCCCCGATAGGAGAACAGGCAAAGGTCGTAGCTCGCCTTGTAGATCGGCAGATGCTCGCTGCGGGCCATGCAGTTCGTGTGGGGGGCTCACGCCCCCCACACCCCCAAAAGATCAAATAATCAAAGGTTCAAAGGACCGAATGATCAAGAGCCGCCACGTACTGCCCGTACGCATTTGAAGTTCGACTTGCCGTCGCCATTCACGCCGCCGACACTGAAGCCCACGCCCCACGCAAAGCCCGCAAAGTTCGCGTCGGACGTAGACGACCAGTAGCCAAACGACGCGGTGCAACTGCACGTCGCCAAGGTCACGTCCGCGCACGCCGTGCAAGTCGCCGACTGGTGAAATGCCGGGTCTACCGCTGGTATGAACACCTCCAAATCCAGGATACTGGTAAGCTCCTTGTAGTTCGGAATCCGCCAGTCCGTCTGCCCGGCAAACGGAGTGCACGTCCCCGTTCCGGCTCCCGTACAGCACGGATCAGGATCCCCCGCACCGACACAACCCGACGAGTCCCCATTCAGAACCGCCAGAAACGTGCTGGTGATCGTCCCGTCCATGTCGTTGGTCCCGGTAGACCATGTGTAGGTATCGTCCTTGTCGTGGATGCC
This sequence comes from Candidatus Binatia bacterium, assembly GCA_028282445.1. Taxonomy (GTDB): domain Bacteria; phylum Desulfobacterota; class Binatia; order HRBIN30; family CADEER01; genus CADEER01. The sequence goes on from JANQHZ010000519.1 coordinate 1,130, forward strand.
GCCCGAGTCGTCTTTCTTTTCCCAGATCAGCCCGGTGTTGTTGTCGGTGATCGTGCCGTCGCCGTTGTCCGTGTACGACAAACCCACCCCGGCCTGAACGTCGCCGTCCGACCCCGTGCCGTAGGCCGTCGTCTGGCCCGTCGCCGGAAAACTCCCGCATCCGCTGGTATCGAACGCGCACGTTCCGTCACAAGCCAGGGTTCCGCCGCCGAACCCGATGCTTGTGCAACTCTCACCACCGAGATCGCCACCGTCGCACTGCTCACCGACCGCGTTCAGCGACCCGTCGCCGCACTCCGGCAGGGTGCCGCCGTCCAGCGCCGCGGCCACCGCGTCCGCGTGCGCCGTCACGAAGCTCTGGATATCGGGGTCCGACACCGAATCCATGCACGTCGTGCCCTTGTTGACCGCCTTCTCCGCGGCCTTCTGCCATTTCAGCAGCAGCTTGCTGTCGCACTTCGTGTAGTCGGCGGGCTCCTCCTTCTTGATCGCCTTCATTTCCGCCTTCTGGCGGCAGAACGCATACTTCCCGGCGATCTTGTTCTTGTCCGCCTCGCACTTCTCCTCGGGCGTGGGTCCCGCTGCCGCGCTCCCTACCGACAGCAACCCGCTCAACACGATCAAACCACTAGCGCGATTCATGTAGCTCATCTTGGCCTCCTTCTAGGGAATGGCGCTCCATTCCTCTGTCTGTCTCCCGCTTGTCGAGACGCGTATTCGCCTCGCTCACAGAAGGGGTACCGGACAAACCTCAGAATCCCGCGAAGTCTTTTCGACCATCACCTCCGCTCGGCGATCAGGCCGGCGAAACCCCTCTCCGCGGAGCCCGTCCAAAGGATCTGATTACACCGCCGCCTAGCGCGGCGATCGGGAACGTCCGAATCTGCGAAACGGACCCACCCCCTGGCCTCACGTAAAACTACGTAGACGGCGGTTGCAACGTGACATCGACGTCGAGCACCGCGGGCACCGGCACCTCGCCGCCGCTGCGGTGCGCCTGGAGCCGCTCCAACTCGTGCATCGTCCTGAAAAGAGACCTCTCCAGACCCGCCTCGTAGCGTTGGAGCGTTTCAAGGTCGCGACTCTCGGGTAGGAGCCGTTGCTCGCGCACCTCTCGCACCCGAGCCATCCTGGCCTCCAGGCCGTGGGTGCTGGAGTGCATCGACAGCATCAGCGCGGTGTCCGGGCGCGTCCCGCCCTGCTCGGCGATCTCCTGCGCCAACCGCACGACGTCGGGTGCGGGCCAAGTCTTCTCATCCAGGTCCGATGCAGCGCACTCCCCCGCTCCGAGCTTCTCCTCGTCGAGTTCGAGGCCGTTGACCTCGGCGATCCGCTCGAGGATCCGTATGGCGATCGGCGCCGCCACCGTCTCGAACGCCTTCATCTTGGCCATCGCCTCGAACGCATCCCGATCGCGAGAAGCCTCGACAAAGGCTTCCATCGCGGCCGCACCCGCGTCTCCGACACCGCCGAGTTCGTCGTTGGCGCTCGCCATGAGGGCCGCCCAACTCGGGGAACGGCCTGCCACCGAGGCAGATCAGAACTGCTTGTCCAACCCCGCCTGCTTGAGAACGCCGTTGGCCATGTGTCGCGACAGGATTTTCCCATCGACGACGAAACGACGACCGGAGATCGGGCTGGGACCAGATTTCATGGTCGCCCTTCCCCTGCCGCTCGAATCGACAACCCGCCTCGATGAGGATCCACTTCAACTGCGGCGTGAAGTTCGCCACTCGGATTAGGCGACCGCGCGCGGGACCTCGACGCGTTCGGCGCAAACGCGAAACGACGCCAAGCGGGCGGCTTCCGAGGACAAGACACCGTTCAGCTCCAGCAGCTCGGGAACCAGGACGCGCAACTTCTCCACCAGCCCGTCCAGCGTCCCGGCTTCCGTGGCAAGTCCCGGAACTTCGTCACTGGTCGCGCACCACACCTTCGCCTCGTCATCCCAGTCGGCTTTGACGTCGTACACCTTCCCGGCCATTCGGATTCTCTACCACGATCGCGCCCGGATCCGAAGCGAGCATGCCGCAACGGCCGTGGGTAGCGGGTAACGCCGGGCGGGCCGAGAATCACTTGCATATGTACACCACTCAGGTGTACATATGCTCACGAATGATCGACGTGGTGGTGTTGAGCCGGAGAGCCAGGAAAGACCTCCGATCAGTGCCCCGACACGTCGCGGCGAAGCTCTTGTTCTGGGTCGACGAGGTCGAGACGAATGGCTTGGAGGAGACCAGGAAGTACCCGGGCTTCCACGACGAGCCATTACGAGGGAAGCGTCGCGGGCAGAGGTCGATCCGGCTGAGTCGCGCCTATCGCGGTATCTACGAGGTCAAGACGGACGGCTCGCTCGAGTTCGTCAGCATCGAGGAGGTGACCAAGCATGACTACTAACTCCAAGTCCAGGAAGCGACGGACGCGATCGTTCCTCGAGGGACTTACCGATGGCCCTCTCACATTCGGCACCCTACTGGTCTCGATCCGCGAAGGGGAAGAGATGTCACAGGCCGTCTTCGCTCGAAAGCTCGGGGTGTCCCGGTCACACCTCTGCGACATCGAGAAGGGGCGCAAGAGTGTAGGACCGGGCCGGGCAGCTCGTTTCGCGAAGCTGCTCGGCTACCCGCAGGAAAGCTTCGTCGCTCTAGCCCTGCAAGCGCAGGTCGAGGAAGCCGGACTCCGTCTGAAAGTCACCGTGGAGGCAGCGTAGCCGCATCGTCCCGGCGGAAAGGAACAGGGCAGTCGGACATCTCAGGACTTACCCCTCGACACCCGGTTCACCCGATTGTCCCGAGTAGCGCGCCCTTCGATACGCGTGCTCGCGCACGCTACTCAGGACTAGCGGCTCTTCCGAATGCCCCGAGTAGCGCGGAGCGCGTATCGAGGAACCATCCCGGCGCTTGCGGCAGTCTCGAACTTCGGATTTCAGGTTTCAAGAGTACGGAGGCGAGGCAGGACATCCTTTGCCACGGACATACAGATCGTAGATACAATCCGACATGGGCGATACAGCCAAAATCTTCCGCACGGGCGGCAGCCAAGCCGTTCGCCTCCCGAAGGAGTACCGCCTTGAGGGAGACGAGGTTCGGATCTCCAAGGAGGGGGATCGAATCATCCTCGAGTCGCCCCGCCGCGCTTGGTCGCGGCGGTTCCTCGAGCTCGCCGGCTCGAGCGACGACTTTCCGTATCCGGAGGAACCTGGCCCCGCCGAGCCGGGCCCCAGCCTCGACTGATCTCCTCCACGACGGATGCGCTTCCTGCTGGATACAAGCGTCTGCGTTGACTATCTCAACGGACGGTATCCAGGCGTCGTCCAGCGCGTTCAAGAGTCGGACCCTGCAGACCTCGGCATCAGTTCGGTCGTTGCCGCAGAGCTACGCTACGGAGCTGAGCATAGCCGACAGCCGAGGAGAAACCACGATCGACTCGATATTCTGCTGAGCGAGCTACCCGTGGTTGCTTTCGACGGCGAGGCAGCGAGAGTCTACGGACGCGTGCGTCAACGCCTCGAGAATCGCGGAGAGATCATTGGCCCCTACGACATGATGATCGCCGCCCATGCATTATGCTTGCAGCTCGCGCTCGTCACAGACAACGTTCGTAAATTCGGCAGGTTTCGCTCACTCAAGGTGATCAACTGGCGAAGCTGAGCCCGGCCGCGTGGAGTCTATTCCGGCGCCCCCTCTCCGCGACCGGAGAACGGGGTGGGTTTCGGGCTTCGCATTTACGCGTTCAACGGAGTCGGCGCACCCGCAAGCTCGACCTTGCCAAAACGAGGGACTTCGTCCGCCACCCAGCGACTCAATCCGTGCCGAGCTTGAAGAGCGACAGCCAGCCGATGATCAGGAGCATCCCGCCGATCGGGGTTACCGGGCCGAGCCAGCGCATCTTGGTGAGTACGAGCAGGTAGATCGACCCGGAGAAGAGCAGCATTCCGGCCGTGAAGATCGATGCCGGCAAGCGGACCGATCGACCGCTGTAGGCGGCGAAGAGACCGAGCGCCAACAACACGGCGCTGTGCATGAGCTGGTAGTGCGCCGCCGTCGCCCAGGCGTCGAGTTGCTCGGGGCCGACCCGGGCCTTGAGCCCGTGCGCGCCAAAAGCGCCCGCGACGACCGCCAGCATTCCCGAAACCGCTGCTACTTGAATCCACATGATCAAACCCTCCGCGGCAGAGTCTAGCGAATCCACCGAAGGGCCGCACGCGCACGAGGAGTGTTCTCGGTTCGCCGCACACCGTACGACGCGCTTGCCCTAGTGGCGGGGGCGTGGTTCCCTCCCCTACAAGTTAGAGGGGATTGAATCATGCGTATCTCGACACTTGCCCGCACCCTGTCCTTGACGGCACTGCTGAGCGCTACGACGCCGTTTTCCGCCGCGGCGCTTCCGGAGTTCCTCGTCGAATTCACGACGGAGTACCCATCGACGATCGGTACCCGGCTGGAGAGCTGTGACGTTTGCCACGACGGCCTGCCGCCTCGCCGCAACCCATACGGCACCGACTTCAACCTGGCGGGCCGGCGTTTCGAGCAGATCGAGTCGTTCGATTCCGACGACGACGGCTTCGACAATATCACAGAGATTCTGGCGCTGACCTTTCCCGGCGACGACCGCGACAACCCCAACGCGATGCCGCCCACTGCGACCGCGACCGAGGTGCCGACGGCGACCCCGACCCCGGCGGACACGGCAACCCCCACCCACACCCGCACGCCGGCCGCTACCGCGACGATCGCTCCCGGCCCGTGCTACGGCGACTGCAACGGCGACGACACCGTCGCCATCAACGAGCTCATCATCTCGGTGAGGATTGCGCTCGGCGAGGCGTCCGTCGACAGCTGCTCGCTGATCGACGACAACGGCGACGGCCAAGCTTCGATCAACGAGTTGGTGCGGGCGGTCAATCGAGCTCTGCTCGGTTGTCCGATGCCATAGGGAGGTGTCGATCGATTGTTTGAAACCGCAGATGAACGCTGATCGTGCGCGTCGGCCTGCGGGTATCGAACCTCGACATCGGTCGGCAGGCCTTCAACCTTCAACGCAACAAAGCCGCAGCGCGGACGCTGCGGCTTTGTTCGTTTCGGTAAGACGTACCTTTCGGCGGCGTTTCTTGGCTTAGACCCCGTCGCAGGGCGGCAGCTCCGCCGGGATGGTCAGCACCTCGAGCGGCGGCGTATTCTCGATGGTGTTGTCGCTGTAGCAGTTGTCGACTCCACCGATCTCGACGATATCGGCCGCCACTCCCTGGAACGGGCCCGGCGGCGGATCGCCGTGGTTGTTGATCAAGGTATTGCCGATCACGCGGATGTTCTCCGGCACGACGTCCTCGAAGTCGGGCGGCCGTGCCTCACAGTCGGTGACCAGGCACCAGTCGAAGGTACCGATACCGACGAAGTCGTTGTCCTCGATCAGATTGTTTTCGATGTCGACGTTGTCCACGCCCAACATCAGCACACCGACGCCGCGCGGAAGCTGCGCAACGATCGAGCCGGGCGGTGCGGTGTTCTCCGCGTTGTTGTTGTAGATGTGGTTGTTGCGGATGTACCAGAACCCGTTGCGCTCGGGCGGCTCGAGAGGCGGCAGCCCCGCGCCTTCGGGATGATAGAGGCCGACCCCGACGGTGTTGTCGTGGATGTCGTTGTCCTCGGCGGTGACTTGATTGGAGATGGTAATCTCGAGTCCGGTCGGGCTCCCGTACAGCTCGTTGCCGACGACGCGTACATTCTCGGCAGCCTCGACCCAAAGGGCGCTGTCGAGCGAGCCGTACGAGATGTTGTCTTTGACCAACCCATTCGCCGACAGCGTCGGCCAGATACCGTTCTCCAAATTGTTGATCGACTCGTTGCCCTCGATCGTGAAGTTCTGCACGAAACGCAGCCAGATGCCGTTGTTCTCGAAGCCTTCGACGGTGAAGCCCTTGATCTCGACTCCGTCGACGTCGGGATCGCCGAAGTTTTCGGGCTCGACCAGGATGCCCTGATCTTGCCCCTC
>JANQHZ010000563.1 GCA_028282445.1 Candidatus Binatia bacterium
GGCGTTGGCGATCATGCCACCGAGCAGGTACTCCGTCTCGAGCACCCGGACCTCTTCGTTGAGTCGCACCAGCTCGCATCCCGACCCAACCGCAAGTGCGGCCACCAAGGCCAATCGAGCTCCGATCAACGTGGTCCGACCGGAATCCGACCGCCGTCTTCGTCCGCGTGCCGCCATGGCCCTAGACCACAAGCGAAAATCATGGCTCGGGTCAACTCGCTCGTCCGCCTACCGAGTCAGAGCCTCTAGCTTTGCGAGCGTACGGCCCAAACTCGCACTAGGCGTCGGCGCACGACCGTACTGCGTGGCGGCTCGCCCCAGTTCGCAGCGCCGACATGCATAAGCCCGGCGACGAGTCCTCCGCCGCAAGCAAGCGCCATGTCCCACTGCGCGTCCCAGACATCTCCCTGCGCGCCGAGAAAAGCATGACCCGCATCCGGGTCTGCGATCACGGCTACCCACCATTCGACCACTTCGTAGACGACACTGGCGAGAGCAACCAACCCGACGCCGACCACTACGGTGGCGACACGGCCCAAGGCAGCCGGCCGGCGGACGGCAAGCTCGAAGAGCGGGCGGAACATGAGCAGACCGAAGCAGAAATGAACGAAACGATCGTAGTGGTTCCGCCCCCAGCCGAAAAACTCCCGCGCCGCATCGCCGAGCGGGACTTCCGAGTACGTGTAGTGGCTCCCGATGGTGTGGAGAATCAGAAACACAGTCGCCAGTACGTAGCTGTGGTCGGAAATCCGATACCGTCGATACGCGAGAACCGCGACGGGCACCAAGACCATCGTCATCAAGTTCTCGAGCAACCACGCGTCGCGGTAGCGCGGCGCGATCGCGAGACACACCCAGACAAGCGAAAAAATCGCGAGACAGGCACGCGGGACGAGTCCTGCGCGGCGAGCTTGACTAGGCCGCGCAGTCTCCGATTGCCCCATGCCTCCTTATAACGAAACAGCGGCGTACATCACAGTGGCGCCAATCCCGCGGTCGTGAGCTGGCGCTAGGCGCTAGCGGCGCGTTGCACGATACGCCAATAGCTGCGCTCGACGCAGGCGTGCTCGAGCACTCCGCGCTCCTTGAGCAGCTCGTGCATGCGCGGAAGATTGTAGTGCGGAACGGTCATGAGCAGATGATGCTCGAGGTGAAAGTTGAGGCGATTCGGCGCTACGAAAATGCGCCCCCACCAGCGCGCCGGGACGGTTCGCGTATTGTTCAAGGGGTCGTTCGGATCGAGCACAGCCGGTGTGAGGGCGTGCTCGGCGATCGCCCGTATGCGGGTCACCAGTGTGTATGTCGTGAACCAAGACACCACCCACAGCAGGTACAGCGCCGGGTGACCGAGTAGAGAGAAGAGCCCCAGCAACACGAGGTTCGAGACCAGCGTCCCGACCGCCGCTTTGCGCGCCAATTCGTCCTTTGCCATGCGAGCGAAGGAGCGCTTCCAGGAAGCCTTGGCGAACTTCCAGCCGGTCTGCCCGGAAAGGTCGCGCCAGACTTTGCGACGCAAGCTCGACGCGGTGATCGGAAACGGAGCCACCAGTCCGAGATCGGGATCCTCCGGACCGCCGGTCTTCGTGTGATGCTGCATGTGATACGGGCGATACCGGTCCGTATCGCTCCAAACCGGATAGGCAGCGAGCCAGTTTCCCGCCCAATCGTTGAGTGCACGGTTGCGAAACAACGCGTGGTGCGCCGCGTCGTGCATGATGGCGGCGCATGACAGTTGTCGGCCCGCGATCACGAACAGCGCCACCAAGATCGTCAGCGGGTTGGGCCAGCGCGCGACCAGTGCCGCAACTGCGAAGACGATCCCCCAGTTGAGAGCGATCGATAACCACGATCGCAAGTCGCGAGGCTCCAATAGATCGCGGATCTCTTCCTTGGTGAGCGCCTCTTTCCAGCTCGCGCCGATCGCCTCAACGTTCTCCGCTTCCGACATCCGATCCTCCCGAGTCGACCCGGCTCAAACGACCAGCCGTAGTCGCTCCGACTCACTGCGCCCATTCAAGGGCGCACGCAAATTTGGTACTTCCCAACGTTTCAAGAGCTCCGACCACGCCAGCCTGCCGAGGCGATCGTAGGCGCGCATCGAGCTCAGCAGCGCAATCCGCTCGCCGCTCGGGCAAATCTCCTCGGGCAACAGTGGATCGTTGACCAACTGCCGCAAAGCCCGTCCGCCCAGCAGAAACGACTCCACCATTGCCTCCTCGACGGCCAGCGAAGGCAATCGCGCCGCGCCCAGCTCGATCTCACGACGAAGACGGCGATGCTCTTCTACCATCACCTCGACGTCCCAAAGCGAGCAGACTGTTTCGTAGTCACCGGCGCAAAAGTCGCCCATCCGGCAGACCACGTCGCCCGCCGGAAGTCCCAGCTCGAACAACTCCCCGCGCACATCGTCGAGCGGCGGGATCAGGTTGTCGGGCCGAATCCACAATCCGTCACGCCATCGTCGGAACCCCAGCAGCCGCAGTGCCCGCTCGCGCCGCCGTGCCGCCACGCGCCCCACTCGGCTCGTCAAGACGGAAATCCACCCGCCGCCCCAGGTCCGCGTTCGGCGATCCAGCCCGCGCCAGGACCGGACCCTGTTGCCGATCGGCGCGGAGCGTTCGCCAAGCCGGTAGCGGCCTCGTTCATCGCGTGCGATCTGGCCATCCGCCAACAGCCGTGCGGCCGAAACCCGAATGTTGTTCCCCGAGACGCCAAACAAGGCCCCGGCCTCCACCAACGCCCCGATCGGCATGACCGACCCCGGCTTGAGGGTGGCAAGCAGGTCCAGAATCAAACTCTTGGCGGGAGTCGCGGCCACGCATTCTTATTACAAGCTAAGGCACCGATCGTCAATCCAGGTAATATACATCGAGGGAACCGCCGATGAACGCAGATACACGCTGATCCGAGTCATCGGCCGGCAGGCGAAGTCTCGTCGCCGACTTGCTCCTACGCAGTGGCGCTTCGATCGGACGGCTCCTGACACGAGTCAGGCCCAGAAATCAGCGTTGATCTGCGTTCATCTGCGGTTTCAAGCGTCGGTCTCCCACCTGACGGGTGTTCACCGAGTGGAGCAGTCGCACCGCCCCGCAGACACAGCCTACGCAGCGGCGCTGTCCAGATCGGCCGCTTCTTCGACCGGCGGCCGGCGCGGCCAAAAGAACCGGAAGTCGGCGCCAATTCCGTCCGCCCCGTCTTCGACCCAGATGCGTCCACCGTGAAGCTCGACGATCTTCTTGACGGCGGCCAAGCCGATTCCCTCGCCCGCGACCGCATCGTCCGCAGTGAGTCGCTTGAACAAGCGGAAGATCTTCTCGCGCGACCCCGAGTCGATACCGAACCCGGTGTCGCTGATCGAGAAAACGTATCCGTCGGTCTGCTCCTGGCAGGATACCCGTACCTCGCGCGGCCCACGCTCGGGCATGTACTTGATCGCATTGTCGATCAGGTTGCCGAAAACCTGCCCGATACGAACACGCTCCCCGACGATCTCCGGAAGCGGCTCGACTTCAACGGAGATATCGCGTTCGCGAATCTGGTGCTCCATCGCTTCGAGGATCTCCGCGAGCAGAGGAGAAAGCGGAACATTCTCCTGGCGAATCAGTCCGCGATCGATGCGCGACAACTCGAGCAGGCCTTTGATCAACCCGTCCATTTTCTTGGTGCCGCTCGAGATGAAACGCAGCGCTTCCGATACCTCGCCACGGGCCTCTGCCCAGGATCGCGCTAGAGGATCTGCGGGATCCAACTTCCTCATGGCCTCGTCGAGCTCGTCGAGCGATTCACGCAAGACCTGACCGAAACCATCGATGTTGATCAACGGCGCCCTCAAGTCGTGCGACACGACGTACATGAACTCGCGCAGCTCGCCGTCCAACACCTCGAGCTTGCGAGCGTGCGCCGCCGCTTCATCGCGGGCGGCATGCGCTTGGCGTTCGCTGCGAACCGCTTCCCCCCGCGCCTCCTCGACAGACCGATTGAAGAGACGAAAGGCCGATATCGGATTGCGCAGTCCGAAGATGATAGTGACGGCAACCGCGGCGTACAGAATCACCGGAGGGAGGACGATCGGCTGGACGATTCCCATCTCGGATACTGCCGCCGAGAGCAATACGACCGCAGCACCGAGCGCAGTGACACGGCGCTGAAGCCGATCGTCGAAGACCATCGCGCCGGAGCTGACCGCCACCAACGCGGTGAACACCGCAAGAATCGCCCCGCGTTCGATGAACACAAAAAAGAGAACGGTTCCCAATAGGTTGGCCAGGAGTTGGCACAACAGAGCCCGTTTCAGATCGCCCCGCCGACAAGCGCGCAACGTCACCGCCCAGAGCGCCGCCATCAGCGCCATACAGGCGCTGATGCCGAGGAACGCGCTCCAGTAAGGCTCGTAGGCGGGTTGAAAAGCCAACGCCGTCAACACGGCAATCCCAGCCACCGAGCTCACCACTCCCGGCAAACTCGTGCGCTCGACGATGCGAATCTGCTCCCGCCGTAGACGGAGGTCGCTCGACTCCCGGAAAGTCGGGGCTGTGGATAGAGGAACTGCTGCCGCGCCGGTCATAGTGCAACGAACAGGCTAGCGCGCATGCCACACTTGTCGACGACAAACTCGCTCGGCGCCGAGAATCGCCGTGAATCAAACAGAATTCGGGCCGCTCGCGAATTTCCCTGCAGTCAGCGGGCGGCGCGACCGACTCCCAGCTACCGCCGGCGCGTCAACAGCGATTCTCGACCACGAGCCCGCGCGACACGATCAGGTCGAGCGACTCCTCCGGCCTCGTCAGCATGCCGAGGTCGTCGAGCGGGTTGCCTTCGACCGCCAGCAAGTCCGCCAGTGCCCCCTCCGTCACCGTCCCGAGCTCGCCCTCGCGACCCAGGATGCGGGCGTTGACCACGGTCGCCGACCTCAGAATCTCCAGAGGCGACTGCACTTCCGCCCGAATGGCGAGCTCGCGGCTCTGCTGATCGTGCGTCTCGCCGAGCAGGTCGGTGCCAAAGCCGAGCGAGACGCCGGCTGCGCGAGCAATCTCGATCGAGCCAAGGCCGGCGTCCAACACGTCCGTCAGCTTGCGCAGACTGCGCTCGGGAAAGCCAAGCGATCTTCCCATCTCGTTGATCGCGAAGTACGTCACCAAGGTCGGAACCAGAAAGGCGTTGCGAGCGGCCATCGCCTCGGCCGTCGGCCGGTCGATCAAGTTGCCGTGCTCGATGGTCCGCACACCGGCTTCGATCGCCCGCATGATCGCCTCGGGAGTGTAGGCGTGCGCCATCGCGTAGGTTCGCCACGACTGCGCTTCCTCGACGATCGCGCGCATCTCCTCGGTCGAGTACTGGATATTCCAGATCGGATCCGACGGCGACGCAACTCCGCCGGACGCCATCAGCTTGATCTGACTGGCGCCCCGCTTGAGCTCGTAACGCGCCGCTTTGCGAACGCTCGCGATCCCGTCTGCGATGTGGGCGAAGCCGTCGGTCGCGACCGCACAGGAACACAACGGCAGCTCGTCGCCACCGCGCGGCCGCAGATCGCCGTGTCCGCCGGTTTGGCTGAGAACGCGTCCAGAGTAGAAGAGCCGTGGCCCCTGAATGAGGCCACGTTCACAAGCTTCCGCCAACCCCCAATCGGCGCCACCGGCGTCACGCACGGTGGTGAAGCCGCGGCGCAACATTCCTTTCATGATCCGCCCGGCTTCGTGAGCGACCAGGCTGACCGGCTTGGTCGACATCGCTCCGAGGTTCATGCTGGTGATCGTGACGTGAACGTGCGCGTCGATCAGGCCGGGCATCAACGTTCGCCCAGC
>JANQHZ010000573.1 GCA_028282445.1 Candidatus Binatia bacterium
GCTCGTCCTGTGGATGGCCCTCTTCATCGGCTTCGCGATCAAGATCCCGGCCTTCCCGTTTCACACCTGGCTGCCCGATGCTCACGTCGAGGCGCCGACCGCGATCTCGGTGATTCTGGCCGGTGTGCTCCTCAAGATGGGGACGTACGGGATTCTCCGCATCAATTACGCGATCTTACCGGAGGCTACCGCTCAGTTGGCGTTCTGGTGCCTGGCGGCTGTCGGTGTCGTGAACATCATCTACGGCGCGCTGTGTGCGATGGCACAGACGGACCTCAAGAAGCTGGTCGCCTACTCGTCGGTGTCGCATATGGGCTACGTGATGCTCGGCATGGCGTCCTTTACCGAGCAGGGCATCAACGGTGCCGTACTGCAGATGTTCAACCACGGTACCGTGACGGCGATGCTCTTCCTTCTCGTCGGTGTCGTCTACGACCGCGCTCACCATCGCAACATCAACGGCTTCGGTGGCCTGGCGAGCGTGATGCCGGTCTACACCGGCTTCGTCGCAGTCGCCTTCTTCGCGGCGCTCGGCCTTCCCGGCCTCTCGGCCTTTATTTCGGAAGCCCTGGTACTGCTCGGGTCGTGGCAACAGAACCCCCGCCTGACGATGATCGCCGCGCTCGCGGTGATTTTGTCCGCCGGCTACATGCTGTGGGCGTTGCAGCGGATCTGGCTCGGGCAGCTGAACGAAAAGTACGCCGACATCGAAGAAGTGAACCGACGCGAGCTGTTCACCCTGGTTCCGCTCGCGATTCTCGTCATTTACCTCGGTATCTACCCGATGGCGGTATTGGATCTGATGGGCGCTTCGCTCAACAGCCTCAACGGCGTCGTTTCACAGTTCCTCTAGGACGACAAAGGGCGCGCGTTTCATGGATCTCGCACCGATCGAAAGTCTGGGCTACTTCGTTCCCGAGCTCCTGCTCGCTGTGGCGGTGATCGGACTGATCCTCGCCGACCTGGTGGTGAGCCGAAAGGACTTGCTGGGGATGGCGGCACTGGCGTCGGTGGTTCTGGCGCTGGTCGCGGTCGTCGCGATGATGCCCGATCGGGGTGACGCGTTCCTGTTCAACCGCATGATCGTCCACGATCAGTTCGCGGTGTTCTTCAAGGTGGTTTTTTCGCTGGCCGCTTTTGCGACCATCTGGATGTCGCTCGACTCGCGGGAGGTCGACCGCGTCTCGCAGGGTGAGTACTACGCCATGTTGGTCGCCTCGACTCTCGGCATGTACATGATGGCGACGGCGACCAACCTGCTGATGGCCTATCTGGCTCTCGAGTTCGTCAGCCTGACCTCGTACGTCCTGACCGGCACCTTGCGCCACAATCGCCGCTCCGGCGAGGCGTCGCTCAAGTATCTGATCTACGGCGGTGTCGCGTCCGGGACGATGATCTACGGCATGAGCTGGATCTACGGCCTGACCGGCTCGATGGACTACGCCGGTATCAACGCGGGACTGGCGGCCGGGCAGGGTGGATCGCTGGCGCTCTTCATCGCGGTGATTCTCACTCTCGCCGGCTTCGGCTATAAGATCGCCGCCGTGCCGTTCCACATGTGGGCTCCGGACGTATATACCGGAGCACCGATTCCGGTGACGGCGTTTCTTTCGGTCGGCTCGAAGGCGGCGGGCTTTGCACTGCTCTTGCGCTTTTTTCTGCCCGGTCTTTCGAGCCTTGGCGCCGACGGCCAGTGGCAAGCTCTGGGCGGCGTCGAGTGGCCGCAGATCGTGCTCGTGCTGAGTATGATCTCGATGACGGTGGGGAATCTCGCCGCCCTGCAGCAGGACAACATCAAGCGCCTGTTGGCGTACTCGAGCGTGGCGCACGCCGGCTACATGCTGATGGGCCTGGTCGTCCTGAGCGACGAGGGGCTCCGCTCGATCCTGTTCTACCTCGTCGTCTACTACATGATGAACATCGGAGCGTTCGGCATCGTGATGGTGGTGGCGAACGCGACGGGACGCGAGGATTTCGACAGTTTCCGCGGTCTGGCGTGGCGTGGCGGTGCGGTGCCGGCGGTTGCGATGGCGATCTTTCTATTTTCGCTCGCTGGAATTCCGCCCCTGGCCGGATTCGTCGGCAAGTTCTACTTGTTCGCCGCGGTGATTCGGGCCGAGTACTACACGCTCGCCCTGGTCGGCGCGCTCAACAGCGTCGTGTCGCTCTACTACTACGCACGCATCGTGCGCACGATGTTCCTGGACCAACCGAGCGGTGACGAAGAGACGGTCGTGGTCGACTGGTCTACCGGCGGCTTGGTCGGGGTGCTCACCATCGGCACCATCGTGTTCGGGATCTACTGGATCCCGGTCATCAACCTCGCCGATCGCTCGGTTCGCTTCTTCCTCGGCTGAACCGAGTTTCGGGTGCCGCCAATTGGCGGACCGACGAGAACTCTAGTGTTGCTCGGCTAGGTGCGTCGAGATGGTGTCGGGGTCGTAGCTGCCGTTGGCGAGCTCGCGCGCCGCGCCCAGGCGCATAGCGTGGAACACAAACGCCGTAAAGGCGATACCGGCGACGACGATTGCCAAAACGACCCGCAGGGCCGGGTCGGAGGTCGGGTCCTGGAAGCCCGCGACCGCGACCGAAGAGGCGCCGACGCAGAGTGCCAGCGAAGCGCCGGTTACTGCCAGCACGCGCTTGAACACCGGGCCGCCGCCGGTCGACAGCGACTGCTGCAGCTCACCCGGCGAGAAGTAGTCGAGAAACCAGCCGATCTCCTCGCTTTGGGGGCGTGACCCGAAGGGCTCGATGCGGCCTTGGGTGATCGGGTCGACCGCGGCTTCGCCGCGGTCGTGTCGTGCGATTCCCTCTCGAATCTTCGCGTGAACCGCTTCGCTGATCGGGTAGCGTGAGACGATCGCGAGCGAGACGACGTAGAAGACGATCGGAAACAGCGAGTACATGAAGCGGATCCAGAGCAGAACTTCGGCCGATTGAGGCTGGTTCGGGACGTAGCCTGCCGCCGCCAGGATGGCGAGTGGTACGGAGGAGCCTGGGATGGCGACGAACTTGGGGATCAGCGCCCAAAACGAGGTGAACTGCGCCTCGCGCCGCTTACCCGTGCGCAGCTCGTCGTAATCGATGACGTCGGCCGCCATCGCGGGGATCAGGAACGTCCCGGCCATGGAAACCATGCCGGTGAGGAAGTAGATGCCCCCCGCGAACTTGAGATCGCCGGCGCCGGCGAAGAAATAGAGGGCGCTGCCGGCGATTCCGATTACGCTGTTGACGATCAGGGTCGGGAGCTTGCCGATTTTCTTGGCGACCAACATCCAGAACGGAATCATCAAGAGTCCGGCACCCAAGTAGGTGAGGAGGAACAAGCCGACCCAGGTCGTGGGGTTGGGCGGTTGCAATACGTACTCGACGAAAAACGGCATCAGCACGGCCGGAATCGCCGCCGGGATCGCCGACACGATGCCGGCCAAGAGCAGGATGCGGAACGGCCGATTGCGCAGGGCGCGACGCACCCCCGGGACGAGCGGATTGGCTTCCCGTTGTGCGTACTCGCGGTTCTCGGGAACCCGCCACAGCATGATGGCGGTGAGGCACAGTGCCACCCCGCCGTAGAGGCGGGCCATGATGATGAAGATCTCTCGCTGCGACTCGATGCCCATCCCCTTCTCGAGGAAGGTCGGGAACACCGCCGCGATGAGCAGGCCTAGCGATACGAAGAAGGACCGATACCCGAAGAGGGAGGAGCGCTCGGTGTAGTCGGGAGTGAGCTCGGCGCCAAGTGCGCCGAAGGGGATCTCGACCACGGTGGAAAAGAGAAAGAAGAGGCAGAAACTGACGGCGAACCAAAGCGCCGCGCCATTCGGATCGAGCGACGGCGGAGGGGCGAAGAGCATGTAGAACGAGAGCGCCGCGAACGGGGCCGCCAATGCGATGTACGGCTTACGGCGTCCCCAACGAGTATGGGTGCGGTCGCTCAGCCAACCCATCACCGGATCGGTGAGGGCGTCAAAGGCTCGCGCAATGGCGATCGAGATCGCGATCAAGCCGAGCGGAGCCAGTACGACGTCGCTGTAGAACTGCGGCATCAATACCCCGATGGGAATTCCCATCGCCGCGCCGGCGAAGGCCGGGGCGCCGAATGCCAGCTTGACCGAGGTTGGCAGTGGGGGACGGTGTCGCGGAGTGTCACTCATCGCACCGCACCGTAGCAGGTGATCGATCCGCCGAGCCAGGCCGGCGGGGGCGACCCGCCGAATTGCGGGCCCAACGGTCTACGGTGGGGAGCGGCCCTACTTGCCGTGACCGCGGCGCGGTGGCTCGATCTCGTCCGCGAGGCCGTGGTGAACGTCGCCGCGCTCGGCAATCTCGGGTTCCTCGGTGAACTCGGCGTATCTAGGCGCCGCCCCGACCTCGGTCATCTCACCGCTGCGGTCGACCCGGAAGCGGCGGTTGCCCCATACGACGGTGTCGCCGGCGAAGGCGAGCAGCCAGATTACGTCGAAGAAAAGGTCTTTGAGCGGAACGGCGAGCATGGCGGCCCAACTCGTCTCGGCGCGCAGGCACCGCCACGCGATCGTCATCGCCGAAGCGTAGCGCAGGAGCAAAACGCACGCGCTGACGACGCAGGCGGTCGGCGTAATACCGTGGTAGAGCAGGTTGATCAGAGCCCACAGCGTGCCGTGGGTGACGATGCTGCTGAAGTAGCCGAGTGGGCGGCAGATGCGGTACGTACGCGCCCAGCGCAACTGGTGGTCGAAGAGTCGTTGCCAGCTCGGGATCGCCAGGATCGTCTCGACGACCTCGTCGATCAGGGCTAGATCGTAGCCCTTTTGCGCGATGCGGTAGCCGAGCTGATAGTCGTCGGCGAGGCTGTTGACCAAGGGGGCGAATCCGCCGATCTCTTCCAGCACTGGGCGCTTGATCGCGATCGTCGCCCCGAAGGCATACGTCGACTTCTCGACTTTGCGGGCCAGCATCACGAGCGGCATGAAGTCGGTGTTGATGAACA
>JANQHZ010000578.1 GCA_028282445.1 Candidatus Binatia bacterium
CCCGTGAGCTCGGCCTCGTCGTGGACGACGGCGCGCTCGACGCATCCTTCGACGACGTCGCCGCCCTTGCTGACGGCTGCCGATACCGAGACTGCGCGCACGAGTCGGAACCCGGCTGCGCGGTGCAGCGTGCCGTTGGTGACGGCGCGCTCTCTGCCGCCCGGCCTGAGAGAGGTGTCAGCCGAGCAACGCGGGTGCGGGGGAGGAACCCAAGCCGCATAACCGCAGTTCTGTACGTCGGCGCCCCTACCCAACCCCTTCGCCCAAGCTCAGGAGTTCCTTGAACCGCCTCCACCGGCCTCGCCCCACACGCTCGGCGCTCACCTCCATCACGAACTTGTAAGTCTTGGCCTTGATGACACCCGCTCGATAGCCGAGCCGCCGATATTCGTTTGCGGCGTCGCAAAGCATCTTTGACCCTTTCCGAGGCGCTTGGCCCGCATGTAGTTCCGCCAAGTGAACTCGCATGGCCTCGAGCAACGTCGAAAGCCTGAGGTGGATACTTTCGCCCATCACGCGCTGGATATAGGAGTAGTGGGCGATTCGGGTGTCCCAGGCTTTCAGTTCCAACGCAAGCTTCGGATCAGACTCCGACCGCGAACGGTCGGCGAGCCGTCGCCAGTTTGCAAAGAGCCAAGCTTCATCCCTTCGGAGCTGGTGGAACGATTGGGTGGGGAACCAATCTCCATCCGGCTCCGTCGCCCACGCAAAGCACGCCTCGGCCCGGCGGTACAACCACTGTGCGACGGGGCCGACGGCGAGAACAGCGTCGAACAGAACAGCCCAAGCCGCCCAGAGATCCCCGATGAAGTACCGCGCGAGTTTCCTTGCTGCAGTATCTTCACTTGCACCGACCTTGAAGCGGGGACGACCAAGGTAGGCGATCGCGAAGAGGCTGAACAAGCCCCGAAATGACGATACCCTCCAAGTCCACGGCTTGGGGCGTTTGAACACAGAAGCCTGCTGGAACGCGTAACGGCAACTTGCCTGTCCCAGCGTAACCTCCAGTGCGATCTCGTCACCAGGGTGGTGTCTCTGAAGGAGTCCCGTTGCCCGACCGTACTCCCTGGTAGCTAGAGCTATCCGGCCCGCATCTTGGTGATGAGACGCACGGAGGTGGGCCAGCATCACCTCGACGCGTGTTGGCAGCTTACCGAGCTTAGACTCGTTTCGTTCGAAGTGTTCGAATAATCCGCGGAGTAGGCGTTCTCGTTCGCCAACCGGAACAAGCTCCTGGACCAGATGCCCCGCGGCCACAATGGTGGCCGCGGGGTGGCTTCTAAGATAGCGTGCAGAGATAGCGGCCCCAGGTCCGCTTGTGGGCGATGGCACATGAATTCCCTGGAGCTCGGCAAGCTGTGGGAGAAAGTCCTCTGCTCGCGTGGCGACCACGCTTGCCCGGCTTCCAAGCTTTGTGAGCCACGCGTAGGCGAGGGGGGACGAGGAATGAAGCGGCTCGGGATAGTATGCCCAAATCACGCGCCGGAGCCGATCTTGACGCATCAAGGCAGGCAGGATGTCTAGATCCTCTCCACGATAGCCGATAACGAAGAGCACGCTGTCGTTCAGAACGCTGCTGAGCCAGTTGGCTAGCCGCTCATTCAACGCAGTTCCAACGCGCTCGATAGTAAACTGCAGAGTCGAAAACTGCACATCTCGAGCGGCCTCGGAGTCCTCGATCCGGAGTGTCCCATGGATCTTGTGAAGGCGGCATTGACGCGTTCGTGCTTCTGCAGAGGCACTCGGAAATTCCGTCACCACCGGAATCGACCAGTCTGTTAGCGCCGCCGACTCGATGCCGAAATCGAAGTTCGGGGTGATAATGTCGGAAAAACAACCGGCCTGCGCGCATCGAGCCAACGCATAGTGATTGATGTTGGGGCGGATGTTGAAGAAGCTGGTCATGAACTCCATTGCCTCGACTCCCAGGACACCGTGAAAGGCCGAGATCAATTGTTCCGGGACGATATCGGACGCAAAGGAGAAATCGCAGGACGGCAACCCAGCCCGCCGCCATGCCCACTCGAGCTCAGTTCGCAGGGTTTCGATCACTTGTCTGCCCGACGGCAATCCGGCCGGGGAGCAGATCGAGATACCGGCGCCACAAAGGACAACGACCCGGTCATCGTCGATGCATCGGTTGATGCTCGCCAGCGCGGCTTGAGTATCAAGCTTGGTTACGGACATCGGGCCCACTCGACCGAGGCGACCGTAGCGGTCCCGGCCACGAGTCGTGAAAGGGGCGCTGGAAACGAGCACATCGACCCACTTCTCCTAGCATCCTCTGCTCGTTGGGTTTTCGAATGAGAACTTGCTCGATCGTGGCCTCGCCGCCGTCGACGTTCAAATGTAACGAGTCAGCCGAGTCCCTCGGGGCGGACTCAGTCGCCAAGTCGGACGACTCGTCGCCCACGTCCCCTCTCCTCCCCATGCGCGTCAGCTTGTCTAGAGCTTCCCGCCCAACTCATTTCCCGTTGGTAGATCCCGAGCGGCGCGAAACGAAGCAGTTAGCGCGAGGCGCCACACGAGGAACAGCCGGAATTTGACGCAAGGCTTTCAACGCCTCTTCGAAGCCGCTGTTGCTTCCGTGCGCAGCTCTCAGCTAGCGGCGCTCGAAGCTTATTCGGAGGCTGATTCACTTTCCTGTTTCGAGCCGAACCCCTTCTCCTCCAGGAACTGGTCGATGCGGTCGGATAGCGTGTCGAGAATCTCGGGCCGATCTTCTTCGTTCTCGAGGTTGCGATCGGGCTCGACCGCATGGAAGTCGGCGAAGAAAGTTCGGTCGACGTCGCTCCATTCGATGGGCTTCGCCTGAATCCAGAGGATGAGTGGTTCATTGTCTTTCCCCCGTCTCCGCATCGATTCGTTCATTCGCAGCGTTTCGAATCGGCTGAAGCGGCTCTCGTCGAGGAAGCTCGGGCTGGCGAGGATGATGAAGAGCTCAGCATCGTCGATGCTTTCGCCGATCTGCGAAAGCCAATCGTCTCCTTCTTGGATCCGCTCATCAATGAAGAAGCTGAGCGAGGTTCTCTCCTCGATCTGCGTTAGGCGATCTCGAACCAGAGCAGCGAGGTCGGCATCGTCATGGCTGTAGCTGACGAAAGCGAGCGGACCGATACTCTTCAAGACCTTTTCGATCTCTCGGATGCGATCCGTTTGGTGGAGCTTTTTTGCGAGATCTTTGGCTCGGTTCAATCCCTCGATGGCTTTGGTTTCTAATTTCTCTCCTTCGCGACGCTGCTCCGACGCGATTGCCGGCGCTGTCTCCGGTGAATGCGCGAGACTCCATAGTGCCCGTCCTCGGGCATCTTCCGCGAGCAGCATCGCTTCTTGATCTCTCATCTGTGTAGCTCGCTTCACCGCGGTGTCCCAGAGTTTTTCGGCATCTCCGTAGTTGCCCATGTCACGGAGCACTTGACCTCTCTGAATGAAGGCCCTGGCAATCTGTTGGGCCCCCCGCCAGCCTTCGGCGATATCGGCTGCTTCTTTGAGGTATTCGAGTGCTTGCTTACACGATTTCTCGCGTTTCCATTCGTAGGCGGCGTTGAGTCGTTCGTTTTGTGCTGCCAACATCAAACAGTCGTATTCCTGTTCACGGAAACCCTCGGAATGTGCCGTAGTCTTGGCCCGCCGAATCAACGCAGCGGCGGCGTCATACTCACCCGTGTTCTGTCGCTCCACAGCGGCCAGCAGTAGCTCACCGATTCGCCGCCCCTCGGCCGGGAGTGGTCGCAACGATCTGTAGATTTCAGTGAGGCCACCTCGATTCCAGGGGCGCGTCTCACGCAGTCTCTTGGCGATCTCCTTCCAGTGCATTTGCGAGCTTTCGGCTCTCTGCGCAGAGACCAGCCCAGCGCCGATGAGTTGATTCAGGGCCTGTTCGTGATCCGCGAAGGGTTGAACTGTCGTGCGCGAAGATCCGCCGTCGGATGTACCGAGCAGCTTTTCGAAGAGATCCCATAGCTCAGGGTCTTGAAGGAACATCGATTCCTTGTCGTCAGCGTCCTCCGCGATCGGGCCTCTTCCTTCTCCTTTGAGGAACCAGCGCTGGAAGCCTACAAGCACACTTCCTGCACCCGAGGGGTGGCGGACGAGGAAATCGGTGAAATCCGGGAAGCGCTCTTGTAGCAACGAAAGAAAGAAGACCTGGGGCCAGTTATAGCCGGCATTCGCTGGTTCTCCGACGGAGCGAGTGAGAGTGAAGGCTGACCGGTGAACGAAGTTCTCGACTCGCGAGAACGAGGTGCCGAAGAGGGAGGCGAGTACGCGCGCCCAGGTTTCCGCATCCGCTTGAACCTGTCGCGGGAGAAGGCTCTGCGCTAGAGCGTGTCGGCTGAAGCTTTCGACCACCTCGCGGTGGGGTGCGGGCGCGGGCACACTGATGTGGGTTGCCTCTGGAAAGCGCAGATCCCCAAGGAATCCATTTGCGATGGTAGAGACGACGAAAACGAGCCGTTCGGCAGTCGATGTGAACACGCTCACGGCCTCCACGCAGCGCCGTCCAACTGGTGCTTCGGGTACCTCTCTTGCGCTTAGCAGTAGAGCCGCTGGGTGCTCGATCGGCGCCAGGCGCAGCGGGCCAGCGTTTGAGAGGGCGCCGCGGCCGGCGCTCGGCGGATTTGGTGAGGACCTTCCTAGTAGTGTGTCGAGTCTCGAGCGTCGGAGCGGCTTGGGCGCGAGAGCAGGAGCTCGTTCGGGACTTTCAGCGAATGGACGCAGTGAATGATCGACTTCGTTTCGGGAGTGGAGTCGATCGAGGTCGAGGTCGATCGTCGCGATTCGGTTCTCGTCGAGCAATTGACGCAGGCTCTCCATGATCCAAGAGCCCATCAAGGGGTCCTCCGGCCTTTCTAGAAAAGCGATGACAGGTCCATTGGATGAAAGCTTCAGAGCCTGCTGTAGGGCCGTCCTGCAATGGTCGTGGACAAATTGCCTTACCGCGAGGTCCGCCATCAATTGTCCCCCTCTGCAAAGCGAGTCTGGATCCCCAGGAATACGCTTGCGCGTCGATCTTCGGCCAAAGCCGCGTCGATGTCCGTGGCGGTCAGAGTGTCGCGATGGGTCTTCCGGGGGCCATTTGCTCTGGTCAGGATCTGAATCTGGTCGCCCAGTCCGGGAAGATCCTGCTCGATGCGCGCCTTGAGTGTCTCCGCTCGCTTCCTGGCAAGTGCTACGTTCGATCCCCCAAACTCCGCTGCTGTAGGGCCCAGTGGCCGGAAGTCGAAAGAGCCCTCGATCACGATCGTCACGAGTTGACCATCCAGCTTTTCGATTCTGGCTTGAAGCTCCTTGATCCGCTGCGCGACGAGCGGCTCGTCGTCCGACCTCCAGGAATCGGAACCGGGCGGGAAGCTTGGAAATTCGATGCCGCTCCGGGTCAGTGTGTAAGTGTGATCCCGCAGATCTCCCACGTGAACGTCGGGGCAACGGCCCTTAGCGAGCTCGGTCAGCACCAGCTTCACCGCGCTGTCGATCATCTGTTGGCTTGCGCCCTGAGCCGAGATCGCTCCCGAGATCACGACGCCTACATACAGGAGAGCTGCCCCAAATAGCGCTGCACGCAGGTTTGCCAGGGCTCGATCCATCAGGGATTCGGAATCACGAGCCTCGCCGGATGTGATCGCGGCACCGAACCCGAGAGCCGATAGGAAGAGCAGAAATGCGACGATGGACGCCGCGACGACGAGCACAAAGGTGGTCACCATAGACGCCGTAATAGAATACCGGCGTCTCGCGTTTCAATTGCGGAATTCCCCGACCCCGGCCTCCGGAGGCCGATCGGCGAGCGGCACGCCTAGAAAGCTGTAGCGGATGCTGTAGTGGTCGCGCGCGCTGTCCCCGGCACGCCAACTCGACTCTCCCAGCCGCAACCACATCGACTCGCTGTTCTCAGCGTTCGCCATCCGGAAACCGGCGTCGGCCGGTCTACTCAGCAGTTTGCCGGGGGCGAGCCCTGTTTGATATTAACTGCTACAGCGTTATGAGCGAGCCGTTTCTCTCGGATCAAGAGTGGGACAGTCTGCTGATCCACATTCACGCCGGGGGCGTCATTCCAGTGGTTGGTCCGGCATTGGTGACCATACCGGATGCCGAGAGCGGGGTGGATGTTCCGTTCGATCACTACCTGGCTCCAAAGCTGGCGAAAGCACTTGGGCTCGAGGCCAACGGTCAGCCGCTGACCAAGCTCAACGACGTTGCGTGCCGTCATCTTCTCAGCGACGGGTCTTCGAGCGATATCTACACCCGAGTGTTCGAGCTGCTGGGGAATGTCGACGCAGCACCGTCGCAGGCGCTGCTCTCTTTGGCATCGATCACCGACTTCGATCTGTACATTTCTACTACCATTGATTCGATGCTGAGCGCGGCGCTCGACGAGAAGCGGGGCGGCTTTCAGCCCAAGGAGCACGTTGCGGCCTACAGCTACACCAGGGTGAAGGATGTGCCGAAGGGCATCGACGACGCCTTCCACTATCAGATCCTCGGTAACGCCGACACGTTCCCCCATTTCGCGGTCTGGGAAGAAGACTACATGGCGTTTCTGCACGGGTTGATCAAGCATCAAGACCAGCTGCCAAACCTCTCCAATCTTCTGAGCGATCGTTTTCTACTCTTGCTCGGCGCGCCTTTCGACGATTGGGCCGTGCGCTTCTTTCTCTTCGTCGCCAACGGAGGGGAGCGATTCAGCTCGCAGAAGCGGAATGAAGTGAAGAGGTACTTGACCGACCGCCCGGAGAACCTCGCCGAACCGCTTGTCTTCTTCTTCAATACGGTGGTTGGCACAACGAGGGTGATTGAGGGCTCGCCGGTCGACTTCACCAATGAGCTCGCACGTCGCTGGCGCGCCAAGTATCACCCCCAGGCGGACCGCGACGTATTTGCGGAAATGCCGGAAGAGATGCCGCGTGACTCCGTCTTTGTTAGCTACTCGCGCGACGACGAGCAGGCGGTGCGCCGCCTCGTCACCGGCCTACTCGAAGCCCGCGTTCCGGTATGGCTCGACCGTCAACGCTTGCAGCTCGGCGACAACTACAGACGCGAGCTGGAATACGCCATCAAGCACGAATGCAGTTTCTTTATCTCGGTGATTTCCAACGCGACGGAGTCGGATCCGCGCAGGTTCGTTCACCAGGAGCGACGTTGGGCCGCGGAGAACCACGTCGATGGATTTGTGTTTTATCTTCCCGTGGTAATCGACGACGAGATCGTGCAACCAAAAGCCGAGCCGGGGAAGTTCAAAGATCTGCTGCATCTCGATCAGTTACCGGGTGGGGCGGTAAACAAGGGGTTCACCAATCGTCTTCGCAAGCTGCTCGCGGAGTTCCGCGACTCCGGGCGACCGCGAGCTTGACCCATGTGTCCCAGCCGTGACGCCGAGGAGCATCCTCCAGCCGACGCCCAGAGACCCTGGTTGGGACTCGAGCCATTCTCCGAGGCGAACCAACGCTTCTTCTTCGGCCGCAACCAGGAGATCCGCGACCTGTTCGTTCGGATACGGGAGAATTGCCTGACCGTCCTGTACGGCCGCTCGGGTCTCGGCAAGACGTCGGTGTTACGTGCCGGGCTGTTTCCCAAGTTGCGCGTCGAGGGATACCGCCCGGTCCACATACTGCTCGATTACAGGGCGGAGGTGGGGGCATCGTACGTTGCACAGGCCCGCGAGGCTCTGGCGAGTGCGTGTGCGACCGAGACGCAGTCCGCCGAACAGCTACTCGACCGATGTAGCTCGCACGGCAGCCTGTGGGAGATCTACGCTGACAAGGAGCTGCGTTCCGAGCTGGAGCTGGAGAAGAACCCGCCGGTCCTCGTCTTCGACCAGTTCGAAGAGGTGTTCACTCTGGGCCGGGCGGGCGAGCAGCCGTCACAGCGCAACAGCGACCTCGCGGAGCTGATCGATCAACTCGGCGACGTCATCGAGAATCGAACGCCAAAAGGCTTGGTCGAGCGGTTGCGCGCCGATCCGGGGCAAACCGAGCGCTTCGACTTCCGACCGACAGCGGCGCGGGTAGTCATCGCCCTACGGGACGACTACCTGGCACAGCTCGAGTCGTTCATGAACCTCGTCCCGTCATTGATGCGCAACCGCATGGCGCTGCACGAACTATCAGGCCCGAATGCGCGCGAGGCCGTCTTCCGGCCGGGGCAAATCGCCGACCCGCCGATCATCAACCAAGAAGTGAGCGAACGGATCGTGCGATTCGTCGCAAAACGTTCCGACGATACTCCCCTCGAGGAAATCGAGGCAGTGCCGCCGCTCGTTAGTCTGATGTGCGAGCGTCTCAACGAAGCGCGTATCGAAACCGGAGACGGAGAGATTAGTGCGGCTTCAGTTCGCGATACTGCGGCCGACATCCTCGATAGCTACTACGAGCGGTGTTTCGAGTCGTTCAGTCCCAGCGATCGAGATGCGATCCGGGAGCTCATCGAGGAACGCTTCATCACCGTTGGCGGACATCGCAACCCGGTCGCCAACGACGATGTGATTGCTCATTTGAAGAAAGAGGGCGTACGGGATCCTGAGAGACTCATCCGCCGATTGCTCAGCCGTCGTCTTATCACGGCAGAGCATCGGGGCGGCGTCCAGCGGCTCGAGCTCACGCACGACCTCCTTGCCCCACTCGTCAAAACGTCACGCGATCAACGACGCCTGCGGCGGGACCGGGAAAAAGCCGAGCGCGAGCGCGAGCGCGCGGATGCGGAACGGCGCAGAGTTGTCACGCAGCGTACCGCTCTTGTCGGCATCGCGGTTATCTTAATGATCCTTGTGGCTGTAACCAGCGCCCTTTGGCGACAAACAGTGAGGCAAAGAGATGAGGGTCTGTCTCGGATCTACGCAGCCAAGGCCGTGGACAGATCGTCGTCGGATCCGGCCGGCGGGCTACGCCTGGCGGCCGCAGCGGTGGACTTTGCGCCGAGCGAGGAGGCGGTAGAGGCGTTACGCCAGTTGCTCGTCGAGTCGAGGGAGCGGTTGCGTCTGGACCACAACGGGGTGAAAGTCCGCGACGCAGAGTTCAGCCCGGATGGTTCGCTAGTCTCGACCGCCAGCGGAAGCACGGTAAGGCTGTGGCACGCACAGACGGGGGCAGAAGTCGCCACTCTCGAGCACGGCCAGATCGACCAGTTTAGCGACGGTGCGCTGCGGACGCAGGCGTTTGTGACAAGCGTCGGCTTTAGCCCGAATGGGGACAGTCTTGTCACGACGAGCTCGCACGGCGGCGCATACATCTGGCAACGGGATTCGCCCGACACAGCTAGAGAGGATCCGTCCTGGACAATGACGTCGCGGCTAGCGACAATTGCGCGGATCGTGAGCGCCGCGTTTTCGCCCGACGGACGGCTGATCGCTATCGGCGACGCGGGCGGCACGCTTCAGGTTAGGGACACGAACACCGGCGAAACTCTTCGGAACTTTGCTCACACCGGTGAGACGGGTGAAGGCGAAGACGCGTGGGCTGTGACCTCGATTGTCTTTGATGGCGATGGGAAGCGTATATTCAGCGCAAGCGGAGCATTCGTATGGGCTTGGAATCTCGACAACGGGTCGCAGAGCGCGTTTTTCGAGGCAGTTGGGCAACCAGGTGGGCCGTGGGTACAATACCCGGACGAAGTAAGCAGCCTGACCCTACAGACCGTCAACGAGGCAACCTACCTCGCAGTTGCGACATTTGACAGGGTCAGCCTGCTGTCTCCGGAGCGCTTCGAAGCTGATCCCTCGCTGTTTCTACCGGAGGTAATCGCATACGCATCTTTCGTCGAGGTGCAAGCCGCCGCTCTCAGCCCGAGTATTGAGCACATCGCGGTCGGCCGCGGCGATCGCACCGTCAGGATTGTCGGGGCAATCGGTACGCGCGGTTTCGCTCAGTTCGACCTGATCGGCCACTACGACAACATAAACTCGGTGTCCTACGATAACACCGGGGGGTTCATCGTCACCGCGGCCGATGACGGGACAGCGCGTGTCTGGGAGTCAGGGCACGAGATGTTCAGCCCGCTGCAGCGAGACATTCACCGAGAGAAACCGATCTCCCAAGTCTCCTTCAGTGCTGACGGCAGTTTGATGGTCTTTGCATCCTTGGGCTGGTACTCGACGATCTTCGACGTGTTTGCGGGGCACGATCTCTTTCGACCCCACGAGACTTACTACGACGACTCAGATGAGGTGATCCAACTTTGGCACGATGGGCCCGTGATGGACGCCGTCTTCGGTCGAGACGGCAACGTCTTGCTAACGGTGAGCCACGAGGCTCGGGTGTGGGAAGTACGTACGGGGAAGCAGTTGTTCGAGACGCCTGCTCAACCCAAGGGTCTGATGATTGCGGTTCGAGGCAGCCCCGATGACGACACGCTCATCGCCACAGCGACCAGGCGAACAGTTCAACTCTGGCGCCTAACAAGAACGGAGACTGTCACAACCATGGATCCCGTCGGTAACCTTATGGAGCCCGAGGGCGAGATCCAGAGCCTGACGTTTACTTCGGACGGCCGATTCGTCGCCGTCGCGACCACGAATCAGTTGAGCGCTTGGGCTGTCGCGAATCAGGAGCCGGTCGGGGCGCCCTTCGAGTACGAGCGGATCTCGGGCGTATACTTCAACGGTGAGGGAACTCGCGTGGCCGTTGCGGCCGACGGCGAGGCGTCGGTGCTGGACTTGCCACGCGATGGCGCAAGCTCCTGGGACATTCTGTTCAAGCGCCCTGCCGACTATGCGACGCTTAGCGCCGATGGACAATTGGTAGTCATTATGCAAGAAAACAAGGCGCGTGTGTGGGATGTCGATCAAGGTGATCAACTGGGCGGAGAGGTCATTCTAGACGGATTGGACGAAACCCTTGTCGTCGCTTCGTTCAGCAGCGACAACCGGCTCGTTGCTGCGGGCGGGAAGGACGGAAGTGTGGTGATTTGGGAAACCGCTTCTGGCGAACCCGTAACTGTGTTCAAAGACGGAGATGACGAGGTCCGCGGCTTGGCATTTCATCCGGGTCGAGAGTTCCTGGTCGCGCGGCGTGAGAATACCGCTCACATCTATCGACGTGAGAAGTTCGCTCCGCTCCTAGAGCTGGAGGAGTTGGCCGCGGAACGCTTCGTTAAGCAGACTCACGCCTCCGCTCCGTCGCCAGATCTATAGGAAACACGAGCGTGCAGGGCCCCTGCGACAACGATACGAACCGTCGATGTCGACCGGAGACGATCCGGGCAGGGAGCTGGATTTGTCTTCGCCTACGCGATCTATTGGTTGCCGCGGCGGTCGCTAGCCTCGGCGGTTGCGGCACCAACGCGAGTCTCGATGAAGAATCGGGAAGGGCAACAGCTCGCCTCGACGTGGTAGCCGAATGGCCGACTACAGGTAGAACGCCGCCCGCGTGGGTGAAAGCTCTCTGCGTGGTCCATGTGGGCGAATCATGTTCGGACCAGGATCCACAGGAACGAGCACTCGCCTGCTGCGCCGAGGAACCTGCACTGCGAGAACTACCGACGGGAACCGCGTGCATCCAGCTCCAGGGTCTTCCGAGCTTGCCAGAGACCGACCGTCCAGGCGCATGCTCAGCCACCCCTGAATCCCTACAAACCTCGTTCGAAAGGGCTTGTTGTCGGCGGAATCGATCGCAAGTCTGGGTCGACATCGCCGAGGTTCCCGGCTCCCAGCGCTACACGAGCGAAGAGCACGAGATCACTTTGGGCGAAGACAGATTTGTGCTCGTCAAGATGACCCCGCCTTCATCGACGGAAACACCAAACGGCACCCCGACCGACACGCCTACGAGCGGCATCCCGACCAACACGCCAACCCCGACCAACACGCCGACGCCGACCAACACGCCAACGCCGACCAACACGCCGACGCCAACCAACACGCCGACGCCAACCAACACGCCGACGCCGACCAACACGCCAACCCCGACCAACACGCCGACGCCGACCAACACGCCAACCCCGACCAACACGCCAACCCCGACCGAGACTCCAACCAACGGCTCCCCGACCAACACGCCAACCCCGACCAACACGCTAACGTCGACCGAGACTCCAACCAACGGCTCCCCGACCAACACGCCAACGTCGACCGAGACCCCAACCAACGGCTCCCCGACCAACACGCCAACGTCGACCGAGACTCCAACCAACGGCTCCCCGACCGACACGCCAACCCCGACCAACACGCCGACGCCGACCGAGACTCCAACCAACGGCACCCCGACCGACACGCCAACGAACGGCCCCCCGACAAAAACTCGAACTCCGACCGATACGTCGACTCCGACCATCACGTCAACGCCGACCAGCACCCCAACTCCGAGCGACACACCGACCCCAACTCCACGAGCGGAAGTCGGAGTTAGCTCCACGGAAGTCGCACCCGGGAGCCAGGCTAGTTTTGACGTGACGCTACTCGAATCCGACATTCTCGTAACTTTCGCGACGGTCGACATTCAGATCTCTGGAGGCAATGGAGTCCGTCTCCTCGAGTGCGACTCCGAGATTACCGGCGCTGCCCTCGAACAGACATCCCCGCGCGAATCGAGCTTCCAGATCGCCGAGATAGACCCGCCGATCTCGGCGGCGTCCATACTCTTCGACTGCACTGTCGAGACAGACTGCGAGGCCAGCCTCGACATCAGGGCCATCGAATGCACAGCAACTGTGAACGGCGCAGAAGTCGGCTGCAGCAATGGGGAATTGAGAGTAACCAACCGCTGTTCGGGTGTGCAGCTGGTCAGTGTTGGGCGTCGCGCCGAGGCCGCCGATGCAGCCAGCGGCGGGATTTCAATCAGCCGGGGCGGGTGCGTCGCGGCTTTCTTCTCTAACGCGACCGACCTGATCGAAGGTGACCACAACGAAACCAAAGATGTCTTCATCCGTAACCTGGCGGAACCAGAGTCTGCCGCCGTCAGGGCGACGTCGATCGACGAGAGGCCGGGCGCGCCAAGTCACTCAGTCGGACGCGAGCCGGCGGTCAGTGCCGACGGAACAATCATCGCCTTCTACACAGAGAAGGCTGTCGCCGCGGAAGACACCAACGGCCTCAACGATGTGTACGCTTTCCTATCCAGCAGCAACGACGATCCGGAGCTCATAAGCGCGAACACACAAGGGGTAGCCGGCAACGGATCGAGTGTCTTTCCGCAGATGAGTGCCGACGGTAGTTTCATCGTCTTTCAATCCTTGGCATCCGACCTGGTGGACGAACCCTCGGTCGGCGTTGCAAACGTTTTCGTGCGTGATCGTCGCAATCCCTCCGCTCCCAAGACCGAGAGGATTTGCGAGCGCCTGCAACCGGGCGAGTCATGCACGAACCCTGCGATCAGCGGCAACGGCAGAATCGTCGCCTATGTATCCAAGTCCGCAAGCCTAGATCCGCGCGCCGATACAGGTCGTTTTCAGGTCTTCGTGTCCGAGCGTGCTGAAGGAGACGGGGAGCGTCTCTTTGCGAGCCGGACTGCACCCCAGCTGGTCAGCGTGAATTCTGCCGGGGCACCGGGCAACGGTGACAGCATCTTTCCGGCACTCAACTACGACGGCCGATTCGTCGCATTCAAGTCCACTTCGTCCAACTTGGCCGCTAACGACGTCAACAGGGTGGACGACGTGTTCGTGCACGATCGATTGACTGGGAGCACCGAGCGAATCAGCGTCAATCGCTCGGGCGGAGATGCCGATGACTCGTCATTCCCCCCCAGCATCAGCGACAACGGAAGGTTCGTCGCCTTCGGCTCGGCGGCGACAAATCTCGTTTTTGGAGACGTCAACGATGTGCCCAGTATCTTTTTGCGGGATCGAGTTGCGGAGGTGACGATTCTAGTTGACGCGCTTGGTCCGCAAGGCGCGGTAGTACAAGCGAACGGCGGTGTGCCGGACGCGCGCGTAACGATCAGTCGGGACGGGGGGTGCGTGGCCTTCGCGTCAGCAGCGTCGAACCTCGGCCCTCGTGATCACAACGAGACGCTCGATGTCTTCGTTGCCGAGAATCCGCTGGCCGAGGCCTACTCGCAAGGGCCGATTGGGCGGTAAAGGAAGATGAATTCGTCGCAGGTCATGTCCAGAACGAAGGCCCGGCTCCACGACCGCCCATGATGGACCTGCCGAGACTTCGCTTTACGTCACCGTATACGCGCATCGCGACGCTCATTCTCGTGGCGCTTACCCTGAGCAGCTCGCCCAGCCCGGCGTCCAGGCACTCTGATCTCCTCACGACCCACGGTATGTCGGAGTTCAAAGCAGAGAGATACGGCGACGCCCTGGCGCTGTTCGACGAGGCCGTCGCTGCCGACGGAGAAGATATCTACGCGCACTACTACCGGGGCGTTACTTTGGGTCGGCTCGGGAAATATGAAGGGGCCATTGAGGACCTGACGTTCGTTCTGCGAAGGGACGCCGGGTTTGATCAAGCCGCCCTGGAGCTTGGCATTGTGTTGTGGTCGGACGGGCAATACGTGAGATCAAAGCAATG
>JANQHZ010000615.1 GCA_028282445.1 Candidatus Binatia bacterium
CCGGTCCAGGAAGTGTGGGGGATGTCCGAGCTCTCCTGCGTCGCCACCATCAATCCGCGCGACGCCATCAAGGTCGGAACCGTCGGCGTCCCGTTGCCCGGCGTCGAGGTCAAGCTGGCCGACGACGGAGAGCTGCTTTGCCGCGGACCGATCGTGATGCGGGGCTACCGCAACCAGCCGGAAAAGACGGCTGAGACCATCGACTCGGA
This sequence comes from Candidatus Binatia bacterium, assembly GCA_028282445.1. Taxonomy (GTDB): domain Bacteria; phylum Desulfobacterota; class Binatia; order HRBIN30; family CADEER01; genus CADEER01. The sequence continues at coordinate 210 of JANQHZ010000615.1, forward strand.
CGGGTGGCTGCATACCGGCGACGTCGCCGAGATCGACTCGGAAGGTTACGTGAAGATCGTCGACCGCAAGAAGGAGCTCATCATCAACGCCGCGGGCAAGAACATGTCGCCCGCCAACATCGAGCAAAAGCTCAAGGCGGCCAGCCCGCTGATCGGTCAGGCGATCGCCATTGGCGACAACCGCCCCTACAACGTCGCCTTGATCGTACTCGACCCGGACGCCGCGAGAGCTTTCGCCACCAAGAATGGGCTCGACTGCTCGTCGACGGCCGAGATCGCCGAGCACGAAACTGCCCAATCGGCGATCGCCGAAGCGGTCGCGAATGCCAACCAGCGCATGGCGCGGGTCGAGCAGATCAAGCGCTACAAGATCCTGGCGACCGAGTGGGAGCCGGGTGGCGACGAGCTGACACCGACCTCGAAGCTCAAGCGCAAGCCGATCGCAGCGAAGTATGCCGCCGAGATCGAAGCTCTGTACGTCTGAGAGGATCGGGGCTGGGTCGACGCGCGCCCACTGTAGAACGCGGCGCTAGGGAGCGCCGTTATCGGGAAGAGTGAAACGAGAAGGCCTGCCAATGGCCTCAGCATCCGATTCGACTTCGTGCGATTTCCTTGGTTCTCAGCGTCATGGGAACGGAGGGAGATCACCATATGAGCAGATTCGATTCAGCGAATCCGTATGCGTCTCCCATCAGGTCGCGTGCCTGTAGTAGCCCCTGGCGGTACTCCTCCACGTCAGCGTCGCCCGGTAGTACCGGCGCGTCACGCATCAAGTCGTGCAGAGTCAGGAAGTCGGCGTCATTCAACTGCCCGCGTGGATTGAACTGCAGGCCGAGCGCGAAGCCCTTCATCTCGGAGCATATCTTGGCGTGATCCGAGAAGCTGTAGGCGGGAGTGCCGAAGAACTCCATGACTTCCAAAGTGTCGTTGATGTAGTGGACGACCGTCGCCGCGATGGCGCGCTCCCACGCGAGTACGGCTTGGTCGCGATACATGACCAGATCGGACATCTGCGAATCGCTGAGCGCTCCACCAACTGCAGAGTTGATGATCGCACGACCGTGCAGGAAACCGTCGATGGCGTCCTGGCTGTAATCGGTCGGGTCCTCATCGGAGCTGCCGCGATCTCGTTTGGCCGCATTGACCGAAGCGTGGAAGTTGATCTCCGACTCCAGATCGATGGCGCCGTCGCCGTCGGTGTCGTGATAGCTCGAGCGGTAGTCGGGACGTCCGCCGCTTCCCGCGGCCTCGTCGTCGGTGTAGTCGGCGTAGTCGCGGGCCGCGCCGAAGTAGCCGAAACCTTCATCCCCCACGTGCTCCAGTGAGGTGTAGGTAGCAGTGCCACTGCGCTCGATGTTGTTGCTGTTGATGCCGTGGTCGTCCAGGTCGTTGTCCAGGTAGTCGTCCGTCCCCTGCGAGTAGTTGACCCCCATGAGCAGGAATTTCTCGATCAGCTGCTTCAAATCGCGCCCGGCGGGGGTGATGTACACATCGGTGATCGCTACACCGGTCGGGTCGAGCCCGGGCTCGCCGTCCGCTCGAGCGACGGCTCGTTCGTCCAGCTCGTCGAAGAAAGCCCGAACCAGAGAGGCTAGTCACCGTCGCTGAAGTTGATGCCGAGCTCGACTTTCAGGCCGTCCGGAATTTCACGTTTGAAGTTTCCATCCAGGCTCCGCAGCCCGCTTGTTAGCTCGTCGGGGTTCTGTTGCTCGATTGCATCGCGCGTCCGGAGGATATTGGCCCGCACGATCGCGACCTCCTGGTCGAATCCTTCGGCCTCCATGACGTCGAAAAAACTCACCGACGTTTCTTCGGTGCCTTCGAGCAGGATCTCGATCTCGTCGATGGTCTCGCCGATAGCTTGCCATGCCTGATCCGCAATCTGGGCGGCGAGATTCACGACGCGACGCTGGTGCAGGTAGTCGAGCAATTCCTGCGCCGATACGAGTAGGACGGCCACTGAATCGGTGCCGTCCTCGAGCTCGTTCTCGAGGTAAATTGTTCGAAAGGGCACTCCGGTGTCGAGATGCTCCACCGTCCAGCCATTGACAACGTACTCGGCTTGCTCGACGAGCTCGTTCGTGATGCCGGACAAAATCTCGCACTTGCGCGCCTGATCCTCATACTCACCCACCACATCGGCCAAGTCGGTCGAGTGCTCGTCGGAAGCAGTTTCAAAGGTCAGGGCTTCCAAGGCGAGCAGCCCTACGTTCTGGAAGGTTAGGGCTCGGAAATAGGGTTGGTCGAGGATGTCGTCACTGGCGAGGGTCGATGTGATCTCACCCCGCACCGTCTCCGTATAGTCGGTGCCGCGGAGTCTCAGCGAATCGATGAAAATGTACGCGGGAAACACGATGTCGTCGTCGAGTGGACCAATGTTGTATGGGAGGAGCCGATACCATCGTCCGAGCAGCGCTTTCCATCGGTTTTGTAAGGCCTGCAGAGAACCACTCGACGGCTCCGTGCAAAAGGCGGCCGCGTCGGCGCGAAATCGCTCGGCTTGTTGAGCGAATCCTTCCACCGCCGGGAGCATTCGGAGGTCGACCGTCTGCGCCAGCGCCTCCGCAACGGGGTCGTCGTTGCCCCCGCCACCGCCACCGGACGAGCAGCTGTAGAGCATGCCCCCGCACAGTATCGCTACCAAAGCTACGATCTTCTTCATGTTTCTCCCAGTCGTGAGTGTGTGGTCACATCGAGGCGACCGCCAGGTGGTTGTCCCAGCGCGTGCCGCTGCGTGAGACGCGCAGATCCCGGTTCTCCTTCAGAGTCCGGGCGTTCAAGAATCTCAGCTGTCCAGTCGAACTGCTGAGCACGAAATACCTGCGATCGGAGGTGACGGAGATTCCGCAGACATCGCCGAGCTGGTGGTAGCCAGCGAGCTCTCCGCTGTCGATGTTCCAGAACACCGCGAGGTCGCCGCGCGGGCTGGTGAACCCGGCAAGGCGGCTTGGTTCGCTGATCACGACGCTGCCGACGTAGTCCTCCATCGCGTCGATCAGGCGGTTCGGCTCGTCGAGCATCTGGATCGCGTTTCCCGGCTTGTGTATCCCCGCGAGCGGGACCGTCCGATCATGACCGGCGGCTTCGCGCTGCATCTGAACACCGATGACCACCGTGCCGTCCGCCGCCACGTCCAAATGGCGAATACTGGACTTCGGCTCCGCGATCGCGAGATCATCGACCCGCTTTCCGCTGCTCAC
>JANQHZ010000620.1 GCA_028282445.1 Candidatus Binatia bacterium
AGGCTGGCCAACCCGACCTGGTAGGATGCGTTCATCCACCCGAAACCCTCACGTGTAATGTAGTCGAAGTCGGTTCCGACGTTGCCGTACTCCGCGAACACACGATGCGAGCGCCGCACGACGTCGAATTTTTCCGGCACCGTTCCGTTGTACTCGACCGCGTTGATCGTGATCGTGTAGAGCCACTTGTAGGTGAGTCGATCGGCGATCTCGTCGAGTCCGTGGTTGCGCAGCCCACGCCACACCAGCATCTGATGCGGCGCCCAACCGTGCGGGTAGTCCCACTGCCGTAACGGGCGGGTCGCGGACAGAGGGCCGCGCGACTCGAGACTGGATGCGGCCACCCCGCCGCGCGCTTCGAGCAGCGGCAGCACCGCCGCGACCAACCGACGCGCCTGCTCGTCCGTCAGCCATCGACCGGTGGGGTCGTCCGGATTCCATGCCCAAAGCGGATAGAGCGCGGTCGCACTGACGTAAGGGTGACGACTACGGCGAACGATGTCGTAGTCGAAGTACATCGAACGCTCTTCATCCCAGAGGTACTCTTGGATCCGGGCGCGTCGCTCGGCGGCTCGACCGTACCAGGCGGCGCTGGTTTCGGCGGTGCCGTCGGCACGCAGCAAACGGTCGCCGAGCTCGTCGCGGATCATTCGCGCGATATCGACCTCGGTTTTGTGGAGTAGCGAGTTCAGATCGACGGTAACGAAGTCTCCGCATCGATTGCCCCCGACGTCCCATCGGTAGGTTGTGTCGTGACCTGACTCTCGCATGCAGCGGTCGTGCTCGAAGTACCTGTCGAGCGCCGGGTCCCTGAGCGCCCCGGACCGGTAGCCCTCCTCGTACTCCGCCGGATCGACACCCCGCGCGCCAGCGCGCGACAAGTACACATGGTCGAAGTGTCCCGGCTCGACTTCGGGCGGGGCCCCGATCCCGAGGCCGTGGTAGCGGCTGAGCCCGTTGGCCGTGAGCCGCCCGGGGCCGCTCCACACCGACTCGTATTCCGAGATCGCAGCCAGCAGCGAGCGTCGAAGCCAGGCCGTGCGGCTCTCGCCAGGCGGCAGTCGCCGATAGACTGCGGAGATCATCGAGGTCAGAAAGGGCGGTTGGGAACGCGTCAGGTAGTAGGTCCGATTGGCATTGAGGATCTTTCCGTAGTGCTCGATCTGGTAGACGAAGTTGTCGACCATCGAACGCGCCAAATCGATACGGCCGTCGGCGAGAAGCCCAAGCGCTTCGAAGTAGCTGTCCCACCCGTACATCTCGTTGAAGCGACCGCCCGGCACGACAAACGGTACGCCGACTGTCTCGCCGGCTTGGTTGGTCGAAAGAGCCAGCGACAACAGGCCGTGACGCGCTGCGCTTCGCGTGCTTCCGATCTTGGGCGAACAAGGGTCCGCGGTAACCACTCGCGCCCCTTGCCACCGAGAGTCGAGCGACCGCACCCAGGCAGGATCGATCGTCGCCGGCAAGCGCTCGACCTGAAGTCGCAGCTCGGGACGCGCACGCGCAGCCGCGCAGAAGTGCTCGAGCGAACGCCTGTCGTCGTGCGGTACGAAGAGGTATCGATCGGCCGGTCGCTCGCCGTCGAGCTTCTCGTCGGAAAGGATGCCCTCCAGGTGTTGCCCGTCGATCCGACGCGTGAGGCCGTCCCAGTAGAGGTCTCGGATGCTGCGACCGATCCGTCGCGTCGGCAGTTCCCAAATCCGATCGGGATCAATCGAAATCGGCCGATCCGCAGTTTCGAGTGCGAGGGATATCTGCTGCAGCAGATTCGACAGCTCATAGGTGCCGGCAACCTCGAAACGGTCGCCGTCGACGGTCGCAAGCTCGAAGCGACGGTCGCCACGTCCATCCGCCAAGCGCGGGTCCAATACCGTTATGCGGAGGTCTCGATCGGTGTCCTCGTCGGCAAGGAGGAGCTCGAGTTGCACCTCGCCGTCGATCTCGATCGCCGACCGAAACGAGGGGGCCGCGAGCGGCTCGGGCCCTGCCGGACCGGTTACGTCGGGCGAACAACCGATTGGCACGAAGCAAACCAACGCAAGCGAAACCAGGCCGAAAATGTAAGACAACGGCATCGATCCACATCCGAGCACATCGCCACACACCGTCAAAGGCCTCGCGACACCGGCGACCGCCGCCGCGAATAGTCGAACCAAGTCGCGGGTCCGGGTCTATGGCTCGGTCGTGAGCCGGCCACGGACCGCCTTCCGACAGCTTGCAATCGCACCAGCCGGCACGCGATAGAAACGAGATCCTGAGGAGATCGCGCCATGCTCAAGAAGCTGCTACTCGCCGTTGCCCTGCTGCTCTTGGCGATGATCGCATTCATCGCC
>JANQHZ010000628.1 GCA_028282445.1 Candidatus Binatia bacterium
ATCCAACTTCGAAACAGGCGCCGGCCGGGCTCCCAGCTTTCGACGATGTTGTCGATGTCGGCGGGGAAGGTCATCCGCAGCAGCGGCGCGAACTCGCGGTTGATCCCAGCCGGGGTCGTGGCGTGCTCCCAGACGACCTCTGGTGACGCTTGAATGTCGGAGGAAATGGACAGCACTCCCATCGGCCTTACCTCGCGTCGCGTGCCTCGAGGATGAGGTACGCGGCGCCGAACGAGGCGCCTCCGAAGATCAGAAGGTTCGAGAGGATCGAGGAAAACTCGTAACTCTCGTGCCCCGAGTACAATGCGTGGAGGAGGGCGTGGACGATGAGGAACGCGCCCACGGCCAGTCGAGAACGCAGTCGGATGACCGGATGTAAGCTGGCGATCATCCCGATGATCAAGGCGAACAACGGTAGATGGGCGGCGATGAACACCATCATTCCAGTGTCGTCGGGCAATGCGCGCAGCATCGGCAACACGCGCCACTCGTGGTTCGGCATCGCGTCGATTTCATGAGTCAGAAGCGCCCCAACGCCGAGGTCTTCGTGGATGGTTGGCCCAAGCCGGTCATCTCGGCTCACCTTCGTGTGTCGGTGGCGAACGCTGTCAGCGAGCTCGGAACCGCACAGGCAGCGAAGCTGGGACGCGGAACAAAGACGGTCCCCACTCGACAGTATCGCTCTCGAGCTCGAAGTCTCTCGCACGCTCGATCAGGCCGCCGATCGCGAGCTCGCCTTCGAGATGGGCGAGGTGGGCGCCGAGGCAGAAGTGGGCGCCGCCGCCGAAAGCGATGTGCTCGTTATCCTGACGGGCGATATCGAAGCGATCCGGGTCGCGAAAGCGTTCGGGGTCGCGGTTGGCGGCAGCGAGGAGACCCCACACGACGCTATCCTTGGGAATCGTGGTCTCGCCGAATACGGCGTCTTCGTGGAGGACCCGCGGTGTCAATCCGATCGGTGAGTCGTAGCGCAGGCATTCGTCGACCGCTCCCGCGATCAGTCCCGGGTCGGCCTGTAGCTTGGCGATCTCGGCGGGGTGTCGCACCAGCGCTCGCGTCCCGTTGGCGATCAGGCCGATGGTCGTCTCGAACCCGGCGATCAAGAGTCCGATCGACTGTGAGATCAGCTCTTCCGGTGACAGTCGGTCGCCTTCCTCCTCCGCGCGGATCAGGTTCGACAGAATATCGTCTCCGAGATTTGCACGGCGTTCTTCGATCAGCTCGACGAAGTAGGCCGCGAGGTTGTCTCCTGCCGCAACCGCGCGATCGATGATCTCCGGCGGTGCGAGCCCGGCAGCCAGGCCGTGCGTGGCTTCCGCGGTCCACACCGTAAACTTGTCGCGGTCTGCGAGTGGCACGCCCATCATCTCGCAGATCAAGGTAGACGGCACAGGCAACGCAAGGTCTTTGACTACGTCCATGCGACCGGTCGGAATCACCCGGGCGAGGCATTCGTCGACCACCTGGGAAATCTTCGGACGTAGGGCCGCAACGGCGCGCGGGGTGAAGCCGCGGCTGACCAGCTTGCGCAGACGTGTGTGGTTGGGAGGGTCCTGCTGCAACATGAACCGAGCCGGGCGGTTCTCGGGATCGTCGACGAAAGGGACGGCACCGGACGTCGTACGAACCCCGGTTGGTACTTCGCGCAAGAGGCGAACGACGTCGCGGTAGCGCGACAGTCGCCAAACACCGAGAGGAGTGAAGTTGACGGGGTCGATCTCTCGCAAGCGGGCGAGGGCTGCATACGGGTCGTCGCGAAACTCCGGATCGAGCGGGTTACATCCCTTCCAGGGGTCGTCTGCGATCGCTTGTTCCATTCCTCCAGAGACCACTAGTGCAGTCGGTCGGTCAAGCTCTTCTGGGATTCGACGAACGGTGCCGGGTTGCGCTCGCATTCGCGATTGTGTCGGGTTAGTTCTCTCACGGACAGCATGAACCGAAGGAGATACTGATGAAGATTGGATTGGCGCTCGGCGGCGGCGACGGTGAAACTCCGCAACAGCTGGTCGATCGGATCGTGCAGGCCGAAAAGGACGGATTCCCCTCCGTTTGGTTGGCGAACATCTTCAGCCTCGACGCTCTTACAGTTTTGGCTCTGGCCGGCGAGAAGACGACTACGATCGAGCTCGGTACCGCCGTCGTCCCGACCTACCCGCGCCATCCGCACTCGCTGGCTCAACAGGCGGCGACCGTCAACGTCGCCTGCGGCGGTCGCTTGGCACTCGGTCTCGGGCGCAGCCACCAGATCGTGATCGAAACCATGTTCGGTATCCCCTACGACAAGCCGATCACACATATGCGCGAGTACCTGACGATCGTTCGCGACTTGACTCGCGAGGGGCAGTGCTCGGTCGACGGCAAGATGTACAAGGTCAATGCGCCTCTCACCGTCGGTGGCGCGAAACCGTTTCCGCTCCTCATCGGCGCCTTGATGCCGAAGATGCTCGAGCTCTGCGGCGAGCTTTGCGACGGGACGCTGACCTGGATGTCGGGTGCCAAGTACATCGAACAGAGCATCGCGCCGGCGTTGAATGCCGCGGCCGAGAAGGCCGGGCGTCCGAAGCCGCGTTTGGTCGCGTCTCTTCCGATCAGCGTCACTTCCGACGTCGACGCGGCGAAGGAGTTCGCTGCCAAGGCGTTCCAGGTATACGGAACGTTACCGGTGTACCGCGCCTGTCTCGACGCGGAGGGTGTCGACGGACCTGAGGATCTGGCGCTGGTCGGCGACGAGGACAAGGTTCGCAAGGGACTTGCGCGCCTGGCGGCCTCGGGCGCGACCGATTTCTACGGCGCGGTGTTCCCGACCCCGGGCGACGACGGTTCCAACCAGAGAACTCTCGACTTCCTGGCCGGTTTGAGTGGCAGCATCTAGAGCGTTCATCTGCGCTCCCAAGGACTCGACGGCGCGCGTCAGAGAGTGATCCCTCCGTCGTAGCTGACGATCGAGCCGGTCATATAGCTCGCCTCGGGCGAGGCCACGAAGGCAACGCAGCCGGCGACTTGTTCGGGGGTGGCGTTGCCCCACGGCGATGTGATCTTGAGCAGCCGCTTGATGTTGGCGCCCTCGGGGACTCCGAACTTTCCTTGCAGCGGTGTTTCAATGCCGCCTGGTGCGACGGCATTCACGCGAATCCCCGACTTGATGTACTCGTCGGCGAGCGCCTTGGTCAGCATGACCACGCCGCCTTTCGACGCGCAGTAGGCGGCGCTCCAGGGTTGACCGATCAGGCCGGCGTTGGAGGCGATGTTGACGATGACGCCGCGGCCACCGTCGAGCATGTGCCGGATGGCGGCTTGGCACATCAGGAAGGTTCCGGTGAGGTTGACGCCGATGATCCGTTGCCACTCGTCGACGGGCATTTCGTGCGAGTGTGCCAGCTTGCCGATGCCGGCGCAGTTGATGAGGATGGTCGGGCGACCGAGATCCGCTGCGGCGGCCGATACGGTAGCCCCGACCGAATCCGCGTCCGATACGTCGGTGGTGTATGCTGCTGCCTTCGCGCCGCCCGCGCCGATTTTCTCGGCCGTCTCGCGGACGGCATCCTCGGCCAGATCGAGACAGGCTACGGCGGCTCCTTCCGACGCGAAGCGCCCGGCGGTAGCGCGGCCCAGTCCTGAACCGGCTCCGGTGACGATTACGATTTCATCCTTGAAACGCTGCATTGGCTTGGCTCCTCGTGCTGTCTGGCTGTACGCGTGCGATTCGCAAGTGAATACCGAGGAATGGCAGTCTTGGCCCCGCGGAGCAATCGACCCTTGAGGTCGCGTCGAGGAGACGCGGAATCAAGTCACTCAGGTCGCGTTCGCTTCGCCGGGTGCGAGCGAGTCGGCAGCCAGCAGAATTACGGCGATCCACAGCAGGTCGGACAGCAGCAGGTGCGCCAGCTGCAAGGGGACCGGAGCGAGCAGCCACATGTTGGCGAGTCCGAGGGCCAGCTGCAGCGCCAGCAGCAGCGCCGAAGCAATGGCGATCTTGCGGACGGACGGGCGCGCCGAGACGCGCGTCGCGAAGTAGGCGGCGGCCAGGACGATCGCCGACACCGCCAGGGCCATCGTCGGGTGCCAGATCCTCAGGCGAACGAAGATATGGGCGTCTTCGGCAAAGGTCATCTGCTTACCCTCTTCGAAGGTGGCGGCGGGGAAGAGAGTGTCGCCGAGGGCGGTGATGGCACCGCTGGCTCCTAACACCAGCATTCCGGCGATGGCGGCGCCCAGCAGCAGCGTCAAAGGATCGCGCGGCTTTAAGCGAAAACCGGGTGCTCCGGTCGCCCACCAGGCGGTGAGGGTGAGACTGGCGACCAGGAAAAAGGTGTTGACCAGATGGCCGCCGACCCAAAACCCTCGCGCCGAGGAAGAGTTCTCGGCGACGTACTCGAGCAGCACCAGACCGGCGCCGATGAGCGCTTCGGTCACGATAAAGAAAAGCGAAGCGGCGGCGGCCCAGCGCACTCGGTGACGCGCCGGGAACGCCCGCCAAGCGACGTACGCCAGCGCAATGACCAGGAGAAGAGCGACTCCGCTGGTGAGTCGATGGCTCAGCTCGATCAATGTCTCGATCGCGGGTGCCCGCGGCACGACCTCGCCGTTGCACAGGGGCCAGTGACTTCCGCAGCCGGCGCCCGATCCGGTCGCGCGTACGAAGGCACCCCAGACGATCACGAGCAGATTGAAGGCGAGCACGCCCCAGGCGAAGTTTGCGTATCGGGAGTTAGCGGGATCGCGGGTAGACCTCATCGTCCTCGATACTAACGAGTCGTTGGCTGCCCGGATAGAACGCCGCGTGCGAACGTTCCGCGGAGACCTCCGGACCCCTGCGGGAGTTTCGTTTGTTCGCGGATCGCCCGTTTGCAAGGCTAGAGCCGAGGCGAGCTCATTCGCGCGACCGCTGCCGCGAGCTTCGCCGATCGCGATATTCGACAACCCAAGAAAGACGAGGAGCCAATGAAGTATCTGCACACGATGGTGCGTGTCACCGATCTCGAACAGTCACTCGACTTCTATTGCGACAAGCTCGGCCTGGTCGAGCTCGGGCGCTACAACAATGACGCCGGCCGATTTACCTTGGTGTTTCTCGCCGCCCCGGGCAACGAAGATGCGCAGGTCGAGCTCACTCACAACTGGGATCCGGAGGATCTCGGGGGCGGTCGCAACTTCGGCCATCTCGCCTACCAGGTCGATGACATCTACGCGACATGCCAACGGCTGATGGACAAGGGCGTTACGATTAATCGGCCGCCGCGCGACGGTCACATGGCTTTCGTTCGTTCGCCCGACAACGTTTCGATCGAGCTGCTTCAGAAAGGCGATTCCCTGCCGGCGCAGGAGCCGTGGAAGTCGATGCCCAACACCGGGGAATGGTGAGCTTCCGGTCACGCCGCGCGTCGCTCGCGCGACTGGCGTTGGGCTTGATCGCTGCCGTCCCGCTCGCCCTGTCGGGTTGTGGCGACGATGACGAAGCGGATATCGCGGTTTCGGCTCGGCCCAATATCGTTTGGATCGTTGCGGAGGACATGAACTTCGAGATCGGCGCCTTCGGCGATTCGGTCGCGACGACTCCCCACCTGGACCGACTGGCCGCCGAGGGAGTGCGCTACACAAACTTGTTCGCCACCTCCGGCGTCTGCGCGCCTGCGCGCGCAGCGCTGATTACCGGGATGTATGCGACCTCGATCGGTGCGCACCATATGCGCAGCATCGATGGGGGCTACAAACCGGTCCCGCCCCCGGATGTGAAGACCTTCACCGAGCACCTCCGCGCCGCCGGCTACTACACCAGCAACCGCGGCAAGACCGACTATCAGTTCAGCGACGTATTCGGCGGGGCGCCGCCGACCAACTGGGACGAGCCGAACGGGGACTGGCGAGGGCGGGCGCCGGGGCAACCCTTCTTCGCGTACTTTACGCTTCTCGTGACCCACGAGATCGGTTTGTTCGGCGAGGACGACCCCGTCACGGATCCCGGCTCGGTTGAGGTCCCGCCGTACTATCCCGATACCCCGGTCGTGCGCCGCGATTTCGCTAGGCTTTACGACAACGTCGCCTCGATGGACGAGGAGGCAGGTCGAATCCTCGAGATGCTCGAACAAGACGGTGTGGCGGACGACACGATCGTTTTCTTCTTCACCGACAACGGGCGCGGCTTCCCGCGCGACAAACGTTGGGTCTACGACGGAGGGATTCACGTGCCGATGATCCTTCGACGACCGACCGAGCGAAACGCGGGAACGACGGATGATCGTCTGCTGAGCTTCATCGATCTGCCGGCAACCGTGTTGTCGTTGGCGGGGGTCGAGGTACCCGGGGCGATGCAGGGCCGGCCTTTCCTCGGTCCACAGCGCCAGCCCGAACGCGACCTGGTCTTTGCCGCCGCGGACAGGCACGACGAGGCGAGCGATCGCATTCGTGCCGTGCGTGACAAACGCTACAAGTACATTCGCAACTACCAGCCGGACACACCCTACGGTCAGAGCATCGAGTTCCGGAATAATCTTGCGACGATGCAGGAGATGTTTCGACTCCATGACGAAGGCCGACTCGATCCTCCTGCGGAGTGGTACTTCCGCTCCACCAAGCCGGTCGAGGAGCTCTACGATACCGAGGTCGACCCCTACGAGATCGACAACCTCGCGAACGATCCGGCGATGGAGCCCGTGCTGGCGCGGATGCGCGAGGCACACTTCGATTGGGTCGCGCGCACCGGCGATCTGGGGGCGGTACCGGAGCGCGAGCTCGCGGAGCGCTACTGGCCGGGCGGAGTCCAGCCGCAAACCGCGGCGCCGACCTTCGAGACGGCCAAGGGCGCCTCCGAGGGGTCGATCGAGGTCTCGCTGTCCAGTGCGACCGAAGGGGCGTCGATCGCCTACGCGCTGGATGGATCGACGGATCCGTCCTGGCGACTGTACGACGGTCCTTTCGAAGTCGACCCGGGAATGATCGTGCGTGCGACGGCGGTGCGATACGGGTATTCCATCAGTGACGAGGTATCCCTGTGCGCCGGAAAGTCCGGCGTCGCGGGCAGGCGATCGGTCACCATTGAATCCAACGGCCTGCAGCGTACGTTCGAGCTGGTAGTGCCGGACTCGGCGCTCCGCGGGCAACCGGCGCCGCTGGTGCTGCTCTATCACGGCGTTCTCGCCGATGGGGACGGTATATTGACCCTGACCGGGATGGCCGAGAAGGGTGCCGCGGAGGGTTTCATCACCGTGGCCGGGGACGGGGTGGGTGCATCCTGGAACGCAGGTCTGTGTTGCGGCGAGGCGATGGCGAGGGAAGTCGACGACGTCCAGTTCGCGCGCGATATGGTCGCGGCCGTCGAAGCGGAGTACTGCATCGACGTCGACCGAATCTATGCGACCGGGTTCTCCAACGGCGCCGCGATGACCTTTCGGCTCTACTGCGAGGCCAACGACTTGTTCGCGGCGTTTGCTCCGGTGGCCGGCTCGCTGGCTCTAACGCGATGTGAGCCGAGCGACTTCAAGCCGGTGGAAATCGTCAACAACACGGACGACCCGGTCGTCCCCTTCTCGCTCGGGAACTTCTCGTTCGTGAGCTCGGTGGGCACCAACGACTGCGGCGACGAGCGGTTCTTCGAGGAGCCCGCGGAGAACGTGACCTGCGAAGTGGCCGGCGGGTGTGGTGAGGAGGTTCGCACGGCATTGTGCGCGGTCGAGGGACTCGATCACCATTGGCCGGGGGGAGCGAGAAACCCCGAGGGCCCATTCTTCGCGACCGACTACATCTGGGACATCTTCGTCGACGCGGCCGATTGACGCGGGCTATTTGACGGTACCGCTCTCCTTGAGCTCTCGGCGTTTGTCGGGCGCGATGCCGAGCTCGTCGAGGATGGAGTCGGTGTCTTCGCCGTAGAGCGAAGGCGACTTCGACGGGCCGGCGACGGTGGACGAAAAGCGTACGGGCGCTCGCACCCTCCGGTATTTTCCGTAGACCGGGTGCTCGGCCTCGATGAAGCAATCGTTGTGGGTGAGCTGCGGGTCGGTCAGGACCTCCGGATGGGTGAGTACGGGCGCGGCCGGGACCTCGTGCTCGACGAGCGCGGCGTAGGCCTGCTCGGTGGTCATCGCGGCGAGCCCATCTCGCACGGCGGCGGCGCGTTCGGCCTGGCTGTGTGCTTGGATCATCGCCTTGCCCTGCTGGTGCGGCGCATCGGCCAGATCCTTTCGCCCGACTGCGAGCAGGGACGCCTGCATCTGCGCCGCTGTGCTGGCCCACATGACGATACGTCCGTCCGAAGTGGGCATTAGTTGGTACCGTTCTCCCGGCACGACGAGATTTGAAACGTCGTCACCGATCAGAGTGTGACGCAGCATGCCGTCGGGCCAGAAGAAGGCGATACCGGCATCGAGCATCGAGATCTTTACATGCTGGCCGGATGCTCCGCGTTCGCGGGCGTACAGGGCGGCGGTGATCCCCTGCGCCAGCGCGTAGGAAGTGGCCTTGTCGACGACCGCATTGCGCACCAGGTCGGGAATGGGGACCTCGGGGTTGAGTTGGGCGGTGACCCAGCCGGTCAGAGATTGAAAGATCGGATCGTATCCACGTCGATCGGCATAGGGGCCCGAGAAGCCGAAACCGGCGATCGATGCGTAGATCAGTCTCGGATTGATCGCGCGCAGATCAGCTTCGCCGACCCGCAGACGCTCGGCGGCGTCCGGGCGCCAATTCTGGACGAAGACATCGGCCTTGCGGATCAGCTCGTAGAGCAGGTGGAGCCCCGCTTCGTCTTTGAGATTGATGCCGATCGATCGTTTACCGTGATTACAGTTCACGTAGAGGGCCGACATGCCGGCCCGATAGTTGGCCAGTTGTCGACTCTCCTCGCCGTTCTTGGGCGGCTCGACCTTCACCACATCGGCGCCCTGGTCGGCGAGAATCATCGAGACCAGGGGACCCGAGATTACTTCGCTGACGTCGACGATGCGGATTCCGTCAAGAGGTCCGGGCATGAGGTGTGCTCGCTACAGAACGGGACGATAGTCCAGCACGGCCGCGACCCCAAGGAGGAGTCGCGGCCGTGCCCGCAGCTATTGATCGGTGACGAAGTAGGCGCCGAGCAGAAGGAACATCTCGTCCTCGGTGGTGACGCCGCCCCCGAGCAGGCAGGCGTCGCACTCGCCGTCTCCCGCGCCGGGGCTGGAATCGCACGATGCATCGCGTTCGGCGTCGGTCGATCCGCTGCACGAGGCCCCGACGAGGCCGGCTGTGCAGCCCGTCGGCGTTGAGCAAGGGCCTCCGGTGACGCCGGGAACGTTGATGCCGACGGGAGTCTGCGGTGAGGTCGACTGGCGCTTGACCTCGACCGGATCGGAGAAGCCGTTGTCGAAGAGAGCGCAGTAGGTGATGGTTCGATCCGCGGCGCTGGCTTCCGGGCCGGCGAGATCCATTGGCGGATCGAAGATCACCACGGTCGGGTCGTTGTAGACCAGATTGGTGTACAGCAGCGAGCCGGCCGGATCGCGGTACTCGACCGGGACCAGAGCTGCTTTGACGAGTTGGACCAGCTCGGCGATCGACAGGCGACCGTCCTGGTTTGGGTCGCCGGTCGTGCAGCTGTCGGCGGCGGCGCTGCCGAGCGCGATGCGGACGGTCGCGGTCAGGTCGTTGACGCCGAGCCGCCCGTCTCCATCGCAATCGCCGTATTCGGGGGGAACCAGCTCGACGCAAGGCGCGCCCGAGCAGATGTCGACGCCCTCGATGCCGCTCCCGTCGGGCGTACAGGCGGCTCCGTCGTTCGCCCCGCCGTCGCAAGCGAAGCGTCCGTCGTAGATGCGAAACCGCTTGCCGCGCTTGTGGGTGTGCGAGTTGAGCTCGAACAGCTTGGTCGAGGCCGGAAAGACCATGTGGTTGCACATCTGTTGGGCTTCGAAAGGCGGTACCCGCATCGAGAAGATTTCGTCCGACCCGAAGATGTCGGAAACCGGGAACACCTGCTCCTCGGTCTTGGCAAACTCGAAGTTGACCCAGGCTTCGAGCTTGCCCTCGAAGTCCGTGACGTTGAACGAGTGCGAGTTCCAGATGAGTAGTCCGCGAACCGGCATCTCCTTGAATACGCCATCCGGGTACGTTTGCCCGAAGGACGCTTCCTGGGTCAGGAGCACGCGATTGGCCTCGGTCAACGCGTCGGGAGGACCAAAGCCAATGCAGGCGAGCGACTTGCGCGGCTCGCTACCGCACAGGCCATCGGTGCCGCAGAAGTCGAGGTCGGTCGGGCTGCACGACTCGCCGTCATTCTCGCCACCGCGACAGCGGTACTCGCCCCATTGGGGAGCGTCGAACGGGAACGATCCCTGATAGTGATCGACGATGAGGTGGTGGCTCAACGGGTCCTGGCGGATCTGTACGTCTTTGTAACGAAATCGCTCGCCGTCTTCACTGAGCGATTCGGGCGGTACCTGGTCGCTGACGTCGTAGTACGATGTGAAGCAGACTTCCGTTTCGCTCTGCGCCGGCAGGTTGTACTTCGGCATCTTGATCTGCAGCCCTTCACCGGCCGGAGGTAATGGCAGCGGCTCGATCTCGACCGGCTTGGCGGGCGGCAGGCAGGCGTCGAGCAATTCGCCCGTTCCCGGGATCGTTCCCGTACGCGGAGCTCCTTGCTCGATCCACTCGCGAAGCGCCTCGAGCTCGTCGACCGTGAGGGGCGGTACGCCAATCGGCATCGGACGCAGCGGAGCCGACCAGACATCCGGCAGCGTACCAGCCGCCAGATTGAGGAAGAGCAGACTCTGGTCCTTCTGGCCCGGTACC
>JANQHZ010000631.1 GCA_028282445.1 Candidatus Binatia bacterium
GGTACCGGGATCGTCGGGTTGGTCGAAAACGCCAGGTTGTTGAAATCCGCCCACGGGTTCACCAACCCGTACACATCGAGATAGTCGGTCGGATCCACCGTGCCGGCGACGAAGGCCAGTCGCTCGCCGAACAAGCACTGTGACCAATAGAAGTTGGTCAGGAGCGCGCCGGCGTCGCTGAATACGATCGACGTAAGCCCGGCATACCCGGCCGCGGGCCCCAGCTCCTGGGGCGCAACATCTGTTCCGATGCGATGGCGATGCTCGCCTTTGACCACCAACGAGCCGACTGCAGTCTCCAGTCGCAGCGGCGTCCAATGCGCGTAGACGCGAGCGACACCGCCCGTAGCGGTGTTGGGCCCGGGCCCGTCGCCGGCGTACTGAAAGTTGATGTTGTAGTCCGCGCCCGCAACCAGGTGCAGCTCTTGCTCGAGCCATTGGGTCGCGCCCTGTGTGCGATCGAGCTGGATGGACTCGCGGTCACTCTTGGCTTGCTGTAGCACGCTGCTCGGACCGTCCTGGGCGCGGCTCGTGGTGGCGCCAATCAACAGCAAGCCCAGGGTGAGCGCCGAGCCGAAGCCACACCGCGCGGCTCGCATCCAGGGCGTGCTCATCGAATGCGGTTAGTGTCCCGCATCCACCAGGGCCCCCGTGTCGAGCGCGTGCACCTTCAGCCACTGCTTGGTGTCGGCGGCGACATGCCGCCCCTTCTTCTCGACCGGGAAACGGATCGGTTGCCCCGCCCAGACGCGTTGGAACACGGAATCGCGCACGACGACCTGGCCGTGGACGATGACGTAGGGAATGCCGGTGGTTGGCAGTCCCTGCTCGCCCGCTTTGTAGGTCGAGTTGTCGCGCGCGTTCTCGGGGTCGAAGATGGCAATGTCGGCGACCATTCCCTCCTGCATACGGCCGCGAACCTTCATTGCCTCGACTCCCGCGTTGCCCAGGTGGAGCGCCGGCCAGTAGCTGAACTGGGAAAGGGTGAACATCAACGGAATTCCCTCCTCCCGTGCCAGCCGCAGCACCTTGCCGTGGCAACCCCCCGTACGCGGGTGGCCGGCGTACTTCTCGTACGGGTCATCCCACGACAGCCCCGACCACATCGAATCGGCGCCGACCGTCATGTGCGGCATGCGCAACCAGTAGGGCAGCCACTTCTTGCGCGGCGGGATGAACAGGATCACCGCGCGGCCGGGGTCGTCTTTGGCGATCTTCAGGTACTCGGCCTTGCTGAGGTACTTGTCCTGCGACGGGTCGTACACCGTCTCCTCGTACTTGTAGCCCATGCCTTTTTCCCACGACTCGGGGCGGATGAACTCCGAGCCGATGGTCGTCGAGCCGGCCGTGTAGGGGTAGTATTCCGACCACATGTTGAGGCCCTTGTCGCGGGCCATCTGCAGCTTCTCCTCGATCTCCCACCAGCCGTAGTCGTTGTCGTGCTGGTAGAGCATCGGCGCGCCGAGCAACATGGCGTTGGTGAACGCCTCGTCGAAGCCGAGCGGAGACTCGATCGGCGTTTGCGACGACGGGTGGAAGCGCGCGTGGAACGCCGTCAG
>JANQHZ010000652.1 GCA_028282445.1 Candidatus Binatia bacterium
AGATCCGATCCCGATTCGCTCGGGAGATCCCGTGCCGCTCGTGGGCGGCGTCGTCGAGGACGATCATCGAGGTGTAGTCGGTGACCAATTGGTAGTCGACGCCGAGCGAGCGCACCGCCGACTCGAGATCGCCTTCCAACAACCCCATTCCGTCGAGGTCTTCGAGCTCCTCGATCCGGCTGAGCGCCCACAGTCGCTCGATCTCGGGATGATCCTCGGCCACATCGGGGAACTCTACCTCGGTGGAGTAGATCCGATCCTCGCCGGTAAGCCGGGCACGCAACGACAGGCTCGCCCGGCCGGCACTCTCGTATCGACCGAACAACACCAACTGCTGGCCGCGGTAGACACGCCGCGGCGAAAGCCCCGTGACTGCGTGAGTCGGGACGCCGTCGATCTCCAGCTCGACGTCGTGCAGAACCTCGTGGCCGACCTTGTTCTTTGCCAACAAGACCTGACCGACGACGTCGTCCGCGGTCGAAACTCCGGTCGCGAACCCGCCGGTCGTCTGGGTGATCAGGCGCATCAGGGGCCAGTTCGCATTGTTGCCCATCAGGAACCCGAAGATGCGCACATCGTAGCGCGACAGCAGATCGGCGAACTCCCTCGGCCTCACGATCCCGACGTTGGCGACCGCATCGGTCACCAAGATAACGCTGGTGGCCCGTTCGTCGTCGAGGCCGGCAGTCGCAAGGTCCACCCCGGCGTACATATTGGTGCCGTTCGACGCGCGCAGTGCGCGGATCGCGGAGATCGCAGAGGCCCGCCGCCCCTCGCCGACGACGACCCAAGGCGCAACCTCCCAGGCTCGGTCGTTGAAGGCGACGACACGAAATCGATCGGCCGGGCGAAGCGACTCGACCGCCCGCACCACCGCGTCGTGCAACATGCTCATCTTGCCGCCCATGCTACCGGAGACGTCGAGCAGGAAGACGAAGTCGGAGCCGGCACCGATCGGCTTCAAGTCGATGCCTGGAGTCACGACCAACATGAAGGACCCATGACCACTCGGACCGCTCCGGTACGGGATCAACTCCACCCGCCCCGGGAGATCGTCCGCCAGCCGGTAGTACATCACCAGATCGCTAGCGAGATCGGTGTCGCTTCGTTCGATGTGAACCTTGTAGTGCCCGTCGGCCAGCCGTTCGACTTGCGCATCGCGGTCGTAGCCGGGAACCCGCACGTCGACCAGCGGCCAACCGGAACGCAGCTCCAGATCGAAAACGAACCGCCCCTGCACCTTCTCGTTGGTCAACCAAAACCGGCGCGCCGCGTCGTCGGTACCGCCCTCCCGCAAAGCATACAGGTAGCGCCCGACCCCGGTGTCGATCGAACAAGGCTGGTAGTACACGAAACGCCCCACCGCCTCGGCGTTGGCCGCAACTCGCGCAATCGAGAACTCATACGTTTGGTATCCGTTCTTCGCGGCAAGCCCCGCGTCGTTCCCTCGCTTTCTCTCCTCTTGGTAGATCGACTCGGCCCGAGACTTCTCGACAACCTCGCCGGCCAGCGTCTGCTCACCGATCGCGATCGAGAATTCCGAGAGACTTCCGCTCTCGGGTACCGGTACCGAGTAAACCGCTTCGAGGTCCGTCGGGTTCGGGTTGCGGAACACCTGCGTCACCTCGGTGCGTGCAAATCCGTTGTTGACGACCACGTCGACCCGATGCTCGAGGATCTCGATCGGTCGGTGCGAAGCGCCCACCGGCATCAGGGTCCCGGCCGCAAAGGCCTTGCCCGCCATCCCCAGCAGCAACAGTAGAAATCCACATACGATCTTCTTCATCTCGACTTCTCCTTTCGGATCAGTCGGAATCGCAGCGATCGTGCCAGCCG
>JANQHZ010000660.1 GCA_028282445.1 Candidatus Binatia bacterium
ATACCCCTGATCCGCTTCGTACGGCCGAAACTCGCGTCCCATGCCCCACTCTACGATATCTCAGCCTGCTTTTCTTCTGCCGCGCAGACTCCTAGGCGACAATCTCGACAGGCAGCGCGCGAGCGGCGATACGCGAATGCGCACGCGGCTGATACGCGCCGCCGCTTTCAACGGAGAGTGACCGCGCTCGGCGCTCTGGTGATTCTCGTGTTGTTCGGCGGCGGATATGCGACCCAGTGGATGAATCTCCTCAGCGGCTCTGTCGTGGGCGCTCTCGAGTCCTCTTCGGGTGAAACAGCCCGGGTAACCACCATACCACCTCGGTCGGCGGCGGAGCTGCTAGACCGTTGGGAGACGCTCACCGATCACCGACGCCGTATCAGGCGCAACCTGCCGCCGGTTGTTGGTTCGAACTTCAACGTGCCCGCGATCATGGCGGGTACCTCAGCGGCCGAGATGTCGCGCAAACCGAGGCGTGCCCAAGTGTCGCTTGGTTCGCAGGTGCGCCGGCTGAAGGAAGCTGCTGCAGTAAGCGGGGGATTCCGAAGGGCCTACGAACGCTACCAGGAACGTCAGAGTGGTCGAGGTCGTCGATGATCGAGTGCCAGTCGGTGCGTCGCGTACTTCGTAGGGTGAGTCGACGTCGACTTCTCTTGCTCGTCCTAGTGTTGGTCCAATCCCCCGCATCCGCGGATACCACGAGCAGCTTTGGCGATCGCAGCGGCGAAGGGACGACCCCGTTCTCGGGGCTGGCGCAGTCCCCGGAAGCGAACCTGTTTACAGGGGCCCTGTCGACAGGGATATCGATCGAAGTGCCGCCCGGTCGGCATAACATGACGCCGAGGCTGCAACTCTCTTACTCCAGCAGTGGTGGGCCAAGCCCGTTTGGCCAAGGGTGGAGTCTCACGATCGGGCGTATCGAGAGGACCACAAGATTCGGGGTACCACGCTATGGGAGCGCGAACTTCGACGAGTTCGTGCTGATCCTACCGGGCGGAGCAAGTGCCGAGTTGGTGCCTGAGGGGCCGGTAGCGAACGTCTATCGTCCCAAGGTCGCGCAGCGCTATCTCTGGGCGCAATACCATCCAGGGGCTTCCGACTACTGGACTGTGCGTGACGGCGCGGGGATCGTTTACACCTTTGGTGCATCGGGGTCTCCCGATGAAGCAAGGCTGAAGAGCAGCGGGGGCGAAGGACCACAATCGTTCACTACCGCTTGGGGGCTGACCGAGGCTCGCGACGCCAATGGCAACACAATCCACACAACCTGGGAGGATCCAGCTACCAACGGCAATCAGCTCCTCCCCGATGAGATCAACTACGGCGGGCACTCGTCGGGGACTGTGGCCCACTTCCATCGAGTCGATTTCTATTGGACAGATAACCACCTACTCCCCCCTGAGGCGAATAACCCTGCGTTTGGCCCTGTGTCCTTCCGCCGTGGTGTCAGGGAGCAGATCAGCACGCGGCTCGATAGAATCGAAGTGAGCACGTCTAAGGCGCCCGCAGGGCTCATTCGCACGTACAGCCTGGTCGGTGTTGATCCAGGGCGAGCAAACTATCGTATGGCAGTGGCGGCTGTAGGCGACCTCCCCCCGCAAACGTTCGTGTACTCCGAATGGAGCGTAGATGCGCACGCCGCTACGGCGAAGGTGTTGCCTGACCCTGTTCCGACCGAGAGCTATACAAAGAAGATCCGATACTGGGAGGATAGCAGCGAGGACGTTGAGCGAACCGTCATGGATATGAACGGCGACGGATTACTCGACCTGATCGATGCTCGCTACCCGTCGTATCCGGCTGAGCCGGGGGCGACGTGGAACGTTTACCTGGGTGAGTCCGACCCCGAAGTGTCTGATTTTGGATTTGCCCCGAGCCCAATTCAATGGACACGAGTTCCGGGCGACACCGGGAAGTACTTCATACGCAACGTCAAGGTCGACGGCTGCGTCAACGGAATTACTTGTACCGAAAGCGATACCTTCGACATAACCGGGGACGGGATCCCAGACTACGTGTACGCTGAGGATGACGGTGATTGGAAGGTCTACGAAGGGCAGTGGTTGCCGGGGAGTCCCGACCGCGGGCAGTTCAATCCGACTCCGATCGACTGGACGGCGCCGACTTATGCGCGTTGGATTCGGAAAGCGCATTCTGAGGTCAATAGTGACGTGCTCGACATGAACGCTGACGGCCTTCCGGACCTCGTTCTTGCCGATTATCAGACGGGTGCATGGCGCATTCATCTAAACCTCGGAGATGGGTTCGACTCGGACTACCTGGTGTTCACAGTGCCCGACGATGAATTCGATGCCGTGCGAAAGACGGATGGGGATGTGACGAGCTTCCTCTTGGCCGATTTCAACGGCGATGGATTGCCGGATTTGATTGACGCGGCTGGAACAGCTTCGCCACCTACCTCGTTGTGCGACGACACAAAACAGCCGAGCTCTGCGCAATTTGTAATTCTGTTTCACGAGTGCGTCTACGTGTACTTCAACACAGGGCAGCGCTTCGACTCGACTCCGAAGGTAGTGCTGATCCCGGCGTATGCGTCGCTTTCCGCTACGAACCCGTCGCAAGAAACTATCACGGACCTGGTCGACATCAACGGCGACGGTTTGCCTGATTGGGTCAGCAGCGTGGGGGGAGGAGATTGGCGTGTGGTTCTGAACGTTGGGGGGGACTTCGAGCCGTTGGATTATGCGCTGTTTCTGCCGCCGCCTTACAACATCGGAGAGGGTGAGGCCCCCAGAACCTGGGCGGGCTTGAGTGGCCCGATACGGGATATCGATGACTATGCAACGGCGATCGACATGCTCGACCTCGATGGCGATGGTTTTCTCGACCGGGTTATTGCCGATGTCGGACCGAACCACGATTGGCATGTGTATCTAAACGAACAACCCATCAAGCCTTCGCTGATCACGATGATGGAAAACGGGCTCGGTGGCACCAATTCGATTCGCTACGAGCCTTCGACGAACTTTGTCCATGTCGACTCGGCCGGGGCCCCCACGATGCCGATGATCAACTGGGTCGTGACTGCGACCAGGCTCAATGACGGGCTGTGCGACCCCGGTAGCGTGGATGTCTTCGACCCGGAGGCGAACACCTGTGTCAGCTCCGGCAACGAGCTCCTAACGCGCATTGCGTACGAGGAGGGACTGTTTGCGGTGGATATCGACGCGTTCGGCAATCTTACCCGGGAGTTCCGTGGTTTCGGGATGGTCGAGCAACTCGATGTGTTCGGAAACACTACGGTAACGAACTTCAACCAGTCGATGCATAGAAAGGGCTTGGTCGACAGCGTATGGACGCACGCTTCCACAGGGTCTCTCGTGCGGCTCGAGACCAATCTCTGGCAGGAGGCGCCGTTCACGGGTAGCCAACGCACCCAAGTGTGGCTTGCCGAGAATTCGCGCTCGAATTGGGACATGGGAGATTTCCAAGATATCCTCATCACGACGACGAAAAACGACAGGCCGGATGACCGAGGCAACGTCCTTCATACATGGACCTTCGGATCCTTGATGGCCAGACATGTGCACAGCGAGAATCAATACGTCGATGCCGCTGGTGACGCCCCGCGGGACAAGCCGAAACTCACGAGGGTTTGGGATGATCTGAATGGGAACGGAGCCTATGACGATTCCGACCGACTGCTTGAGGAGAAGAAGTTCTACTACGATCAGCGTCCCCACGGTTCGATAGAAGAAGGAAACCTCTCCAAGGTTGAATCTCATCTAGTCGGCGGCATGACGAACAAGTGGGTCGCGACGACGACGATTCACGACATCTACGGCAACATCGTGCAAGTGACCGATGCGGAGAATCGCACGACCGACACGAGGTACGACACCGATGGCCAAGGTGCATATCTCTTCGCCACCCAGGAAGAGAACGCGCTCGGCCATATTTCGGACACGGAGTACGACTACCGCTTTGGGAAGCCGTCGGCCGTTATCGGGCCGAACCGTATTGCGACCAGAGTTGGCTACGTCTACGACTCGCTTGGCAGGATCGTCAAGGAGATTCTACCCGGTGACAGCGACAGTTCTCCAAGCGTGTTGTACAGATACGATTTTCCAGACCCTCAGCAGCCACTCGATCCCGAGTCCCCGTGTGCGTTCCTGCAGCCGTGCGTGCGGGTAGAGCGGAAGCAGGCCGGGTACGCTGAATCCCGCTGGTCAACGACCTATTTTGACGCTCTGGGCCGTCAGCGTTACACGGTCCACCCGCGTGTGATCGCGGGTGGTCCCGGTGTTACCGACGTTCGCTCTGAGGAGGTCATCTTCGATGGGGCTGGGAATGTGATCGAACGCTACGACCCGTACCCCGATGGTGGGACGAGGGCGGGGAGGACACGCTACGACTACCACTTGAACGGCGATACCTCGGTTATCGATCCACTCGGTCGAGTTTGGCGGACGACCTTGCCCGACGGCAACACCACGACCGAGGTTCACTATTCCGGGGCGACGACGGAAACATACGACCTCGCAGGTGAGAAGACTTTGACGAAGACCGATGCCATGGGGCGAGAGATCGTTCGCGAAACATACCATCGCCCGGACGACCCGCCGGACGAGCATCAACTCTACTCTGCCGCCGAGTCCGAGTACGACGGCCTCGGTCGATTGTTGGCTGTCTATCACAACCGGCATTTGGCAGATGTGGCCATGAGGACGATGACGTACGACACCCTCGGTCGAAAAATTGCGACGGATGACCGCGATTCCGGAGTCTGGACATATGGATATGATGATGTCGGCAACCTTCTCTGGCAGGAAGATCCGAAGCCCGGTCAGCATATGCAGTTTTGTTACGACGATCTCGACCGACCTACACGTAAGTGCGGGTTCAACTTCGACTTCGCGACGGGAAACAATAATCACTATGCCTGCACCCCGGGCGCCTGTGGGGGCGAGGTTGACGTCGTCTACGAGTATGACGACGATGCCAATGTTCCGTTGTCAATCGGATATCCCACTCGAGTCGTCGACACGATTGGGGAAACCCGGGTCCTTGGCTACGATGCACGTGGTCGCCAAACCGGAGTGATACGCCGACTGGATATTGACGGGGACATCGGCGAGGCGAGGCTCGGGTTTCGCTACAACACAACGAACGAGGTCGTCGAGATCGAGTACCCCGACGGCGAGATCGTTCAGATGTCGTACGATGCTAGCGGGCAGCCGATGACTCTGTGCAATTCCCTAGGATACTTCTATGTGACCTCAGCGCATTACGATATCTTCGGCCGATTGACGAGCATCGTCAAAGGGGACGGCACGACCGATACCGCAGTGTACTACGGCGCCAACCAGAACAATCGGCTTGAGAAGCTTGTTTTCGATAGTGGCACCCAGACCTATTTTTACAACGATCGCGGCCAGGTGAGTTCGATCACGGACTCTTCCGCTGCCGTTACGCATCCGATGAACAACGGCGGGACGTACTCGTACGACGACTTGGGGCGTCTCACCAGGTTCGATCCGGCGAATATCTCCAGCCCGGACCGAGTGTACGACCACGACATCTGGGGCAATCTGACGCAGAAGGCCAACGTTGCGATGTTGTATCCGAACGCGACCGTCGTCGGCACGGCACCGCATCAGACCAGCCAAGTGAGTTTCGCCGGCGGGGCGGTGTATTCGGCGCCGATGTTCGACGAGAACGGCAATCGTACCTTCGTTTTCGCCGGCGGGGCTAAGAAGGGGAATGCCTCATTCAACGAGGAGGATAGGTTGGCGTCGGTCGATGTCACCGGCGGCCCGGATGTCAGCTTCGATTACGATGAATCCGGGCAGCAACGCGTCAAGGTCGTCGACGACGGTATGACGACAAGCGTCACCAAGTACTATAATCGCTACGTCGAGGTGCGACCGGACGCGAGCACGTTGAAGTCCTACTTCTTCGGAGGACAGCGAGTCGCCAGCTTGGCGATTGCCACCTCGGACTGGCAGGACGATACATTAACTGCGTTCCTGTGGGGCTCGGGAATTGAATTCGCTTCGACTTGGGCGGAGCGGCCGGTGCTGACGGTGACACTATCCTCGTCCGCGCAAACGGTCGCGATGTCGACCTTAGGCAGCCTCTTTGTTGTACTTTTCTTGATGCCGGCCGGAAGGTGCCGGCGGGTCGTCGTTGGAATGCGGACCGGCCGAGCAACGGCGTTTTGTCTGACGCTACTATTCACCACCGGAACACTGCCCTGGCCGATGATGATTAAGCCTGCCGATGCGTGTACCGGGTGCGACTGCCCGACGCCGACACCACCGCCCGCCGACGATATCCGATTCTTCCACTACGATCACCTCGGATCTCCGATCTCCATCACGGACGGCGACGGCAATGTGGCCGAGCATCTCCGCTACCACCCATACGGGGCGATTCGCGGTAGATTCGACGCGGCGGGGCAATCGATCTCGGAACCCAGTGCGGAAGATGTCCGATATGAGTTCACCGGCTACGAAGCTGAGCGGAATACCGGCCTACTATACGCCAACGCGCGGTTTCTCGACACCGACCTGGGAAGTTTCCTGACCCACGATCCGTCGGCGCAATATTGGAGTCCATATGCCTACGGCCCGTGGGATCCGGTCAACGGTACCGACCCAACAGGCCGGGAATTTGGGATAGGTTCGCTGCTCATTGCCTTCCTCGTCGGGTTCGCGGCGTCGGCGATCAATGCGGCCATCAACGGTGCGAGCTTCGGCGATGCACTGAAGGCGGGCCTCGTAGGCGGGGCTCTTGCCGCAGTGACAGCCCCAATAGGAGCCGCGCTTCTGAAGCCGCTGGGAAGTGTTCTGGGTCCAGTGGCGACAGCGGTCGGGACCTCAGGCGAAAAGCTCGCCTCGAGCCTGATGTTCGTAGGAGGTCTCGGGCAGGCCGGCTACGGGGCGACGCAGGAAGACTACGGGGGCCTCTTGTCGATTGGTATTGGGTTGAGCCTGGGGGCCATCCTAGCGCGGGGTGCCCGCCCTTCCGCCCAACGAGCAAATCGTAGTCGAACAGGCGGCAGACCATCGACCAGCTCAGGTCAGCGCCCACCGGCCGATATCCTTCGCGAGGCCCGGGATTGGGCGAACCAATACAATCCCCCAAGCGTTAGCGGCGACCAGGAGATCGGCGCAATTTTCTACCGCGACAACGGGATCGTTGGGGAGACCCCCCCAGTCTTCGCATCCTGTCCGCCAGGTGGTTCATGTTCCCTGAGTATGACCCCGGCTCTGGCAGATGTTCCTGCTTCGGCTACTGAACTTTGGGCGATACACACTCATGGAGCCGCGCCACCCTCTGCTCCAGAGCTATTCTCAGGATTCAGTGAAGGCATTCCGGGAGACGTCTTTTTCGTGAACAACGCTGACCCTCGGGTCCAGGGCGGGTTCTTGGGCACTCCACAGGGACGATTAAGATATATTGCGTCAAATGTAATTCCCGACTCTAAATTGACCGATACCAGGTTGATTAGCAGCATGACTACGACAATTGGACCGATCTTGAGGTGAGCCATGCGGATTGCGAGCGCCTTCCTTATTGGATTCGCATTCTCGGCAGCTGTGAGTTTGGCAAACAAGCCTGCCCCCAACGGAACCGAAATCTTCGCTAGAAGCGATCTCGTCTTCGCGGTTATCAGGGTCTTTGAAACCGTCCGGCAAGAGGCGCATGGGGATTGGTCTCAGGCCATGAAGTGGGCTGAGGAACACACAGCGGTTAGCGCTGCGTTGATCGACACTGCAAAAGGGAAGGCGGTCGACGTTGTCATACTGGGCAAACCGACCGCTTTCGGAGGGGCCATGCGCTTCCGTGTAGACCTTAAGACTGGAATGACAACGGACCTTGGTCCGGATCGCTGATATCTCCCAAGGGGGGAATGGGGCGCCCTCTGCCCAAAGCACTCCTGGGAGCGGAGGCGGTGGCTACCAGTCGCGGGGCCTCCACCAAGCAGAGATCGATGAGTATTCGCAGCTCTTCCATGGCCGAAAGATGTCATGGTCGAACGTCCGTCTCGACAACAGCACCGGAGCGGGGGGCCGCCCCTTCACTTGGAAGTGGCCGTGGAGCAAGCAGGTAACGGTTCACCTAGGCGGATACTATTCGCCTGATCCGATTCTGGGCGCGAGCGAAGCCGCCGCAACGCTCGCGCATGAGCTCGGGCACGCCGTGGACTTCGCTGGTGGATGGTTCGGGCGTGGGCGTGGTCGGTCTTACGACGACAAGCGATTAACAATCACCGCTCTCGCTGCCTTCCTATCGGCGGTTCGGTGCTTGTCGTATCTTCAGTTAGGCGCTGACACTGAAGACACTGGCTTCCAGCCACCGATTGCGGGATCGGCTTGTGACGATTGAGGCTCCGTCCGTGAATCACGGTGAAGACCAGTGGCCCGTACCTACGGCGATGGTCGACCCGAATCTCTCAATGCACGGCTGTGCTCGCTTAGGGTGCTGCCCGCGCTTTTCGTCGGGGTGCAGCCGAAAAGCTACTCTTGCCCGCGATTCGGACCCGTTAGGGAGAGAGTGCGGAAGCTCACGAGGCTCGGTGTGATTTACGCGGCTGGTGTATTGGTTGGTGGAACAGTCGTATTGGCGACGCTCCTCCCGAATGTCCTTGGTCAAGGACGTCGGATCGTTTTGCTGGTCGTTTGTCTTAGCTTCGCTGCGGCTGGTGGTGCAAAGGTCTTCTCCGTAGTAGAGCGCGGTGGGCTCGTGTGGCAGGACCCGGCCTGGGAGTTGGCTTCAGGTTATCGGTATCCTGGCGCGATGATCGGGGTATTGGTCTCCCTACCGGCGCTGCATTGGTTACTTCGCCCTGGGCTGTCGATGACTCGTGTTCTGGACGTGGGTGTTCTCGGCGTCTGCGCCGGAATGGTCGTGATCCGTCTAGGATGCTTCAGTGCTGGATGCTGCCACGGGAGTATCTCCGACGTGGCATGGGCAACCCGCTACCCGATGGACTCGGCCCCGTGGCATGCCCATCTTGCGGCTGGGTTGATTGATAGATCCGCTGAGTGGAGCTCCTACGGGCATCCGCTCCAGTTGTACTTTCTCGGTGCGATCTTGGTGACGGGTGGGTGCCTCATGTGGGTGCGTCGCCGTCAACGCTACGACGGTGAGCTGCTGCTGTGGTTCATGGTGCTCAACGGGATCTCAAAAGGAGCGCTCGAGTCGCTGCGCTATGACTACGTTGCCAGCTTGCAGGTCTACTCCTTCGCTATGGCGGTGATAGGAGCTGCGGTACTCGGAGCGAAGGAGCTCAGACTCCGATCGGCTGCAGTGCCCGAATCGAGTTCCCGCTGAGGTCGACCGTCCGTACACGGCGTTGGTCTGGTGGATCGTCGCTAGGTTGGGCTTTCCGGCGACTGGAGATGTCGACCATGATCCGCGTCCATCAGTGCTCACGTGCGGTTCGAATTTCCGGGTGCCGCGGCTTGCCGCGACTTCTCGATCGGGCTATCTAAACGATCGTTTGTCTGTGTTTCCCCGCGAAAATTTGAGGTCCGATGAAGCCCGCTCCGTTTGAGTACGCTGCGCCCGATACGCTCGAAGAGGCGATCTCACTGCTCGAAGAAAACGAAGGGGACGCCAAGGTTCTCTCCGGCGGCCAGAGCTTGATGCCGCTTCTCAACATGCGCCTCGCGCGCCCCGAGGTCCTGGTCGATCTCGCGAGACTTCCCGACCTCGACTACGTACGCGAGGAAGGCGGCGAGCTCGTCATCGGCGCGATGACGCGCCAGCGCACGGTCGAGCTCGATCCGATCGTGCGCGAGCGTCACCCGCTGGTGTACGAGGCGACGATGAACGTCGCGCATCCGCAGAACCGCAACCAAGGCACGTTCGGCGGATCGCTCGCGCATGCCGACCCGTCGGCGGAGTACCCCGCGCTGGCTCTCGCTCTCGACGCGAAGTTCAAGGCGGTCGGGCCGGACGGCGAGCGGGTCATCGACGCCGACGAGTTTTTCGTGACGTACCTGACCACGGATCTCGAAATGTCGGAGATCCTGACCGAGGTGCGTATCCCGGCGTTGCCGCCGGGCGCGGCGTGGTCGTTCACCGAGCTGGCCCGACGTCACGGCGATTACGCTCTCGCCGGCGTCACCTCCTTCTTCACCTGCGACGGGGGCAAGGTCTCGAGTGCTCGCATCGTTCTCTTCGGCGTCGGCGCGACACCGGTGCGCGCGGAGAAGGCGGAGCAGGCGATGGTCGGTCAGTCGCCGAGCTCGGCGTTGTTCGAATCGGTCGGCAAGGCGGTGCTCGACGACATCGAAGAACCCCAATCCGATGTGCACGCCAGCGCCGAGCAGCGCCGCGCTCTCGCCGGCGTTCTCACCACGCGCGGCCTCGGCGATGCGGCGCGCCGCGCCGGCATCGCATTGTGAGAAGACGATGACTCCGCGTACCATCAAGGTCACCGTGAACGGTGTCGAATACGAGAAGACGATCGAGCCCCGGCTGACTCTCGCCGACTTTCTTCGGCACGAGCTTTCGCTGCCCGGGACCCACGTCGGCTGCGAGCACGGCGTTTGCGGCGCTTGCACGGTGTTGTGGAACGGACGCACGGTGCGCTCGTGTATCATGCTGGCGGTGCAAGCTGACGGCTCCGAGCTGACGACGGTCGAGGGGCTCAGCCGAGACGGCGAGCTCAATCCGATTCAACAGGCGTTCGTCGAAGAGCACGGACTGCAGTGCGGATTCTGCACCCCGGGGTTCTTGATGACCGTTACCGAGTTGCTCGAGTTTCATCCGGACCCGACCGACGAGCAGATCATGGACTACCTGGGCGGGCAGATCTGTCGCTGTACGGGCTACCAAAGCATCCTGGCGGCCGTCCGTTCGGCCATCGAGAAACGCAAGGCCGTATGAGGCGGCCGTCGGCGGTGAGACGATGAGCATCCGAATCCCCAACAGAATCGAAGATCTGCCGACGAGCCAGCAGCGCTTCATCGGCAAGGAAGTCGACCGCGTCGAAGACCGCCAGTTGGTGACCGGTAAGACCGAGTTCATCGACAACGTTTCCCTGCCGGGAATGCTGCACTGCGCGATTCTCCGTAGCCCCAACGCGCACGCCAAGATCGTATCGATCGACACCAGCGCGGCTGAAAAGTTGCCGGGCGTGGTGGCGATCGTCACCGGCGAGGATGCGCTGCGCTGGACTTCGCCGTTGCAGACGGTCCCCGAGGGGTGGGGGACGCACTGCCTGGCGACCGACCGAGTTCGCTACGTCGGCGAGCCGGTCGTCGCGGTGGCGGCAGTCAGCCGTTATGTCGCGGAGGATGCCCTCGAGGAGGTCGTCGTCGAGTACGATCCGCTGCCGCCCGTCGTCGATACCGAGAAAGCCGCCTCGAGTCCGGCGATCTACGACGAGCACGACAGCAACGTCGTGTTTCAGCGAAAGTTCACCTGGGGCGAGGTCGACCAGGCGTTTGCCGATGCGGAAAAGGTCATCACCGAGAAGTTCCGCTGGCATCGTCTCGGCGCCAATCCGCTGGAGTGCAACGGTGTCATCAGCGAGTGGGATCCCGCCGACGGTACGGTCACCGCGCGTGGAAGCTTTCAGTCGCAGGTGAACATGGGATTGTTGTCGGCCGGCGCACTGGGCGTGCCGTCGAACAAGATGCGGGTGATCAGCCAGCCGCACGGCGGTAGCTTCGGCGGTAAGGGCGGGCCGCGCGGCACCGTCATCACCGCGCTGTTGTCGCGCAAGGCCGGCGGTCGACCGGTCAAGTGGATCGAAGATCGCATGGAGTACCTCGCCGGCGGCGCCGGGCACGCATGGGACCGCTACTACGAGATCGGCCTGGCTCTGAAGAACGACGGGACGATCACCGGGCTGCGGGTCAAGCTGCTCGACGATCTCGGCGCCAGTGCGGAAGGGTTCGGCGCGGTGTCGGCGGCGAAGCCGTTGGCGGCGTTCGTCGGGCCGTATGCAATCCCGGTGGCGGAATACGACCTTACGCTGGTGGCGACCAACAAGCTGCCGCAGAGCCCGTACCGCGGCATGGGGCCGCCGCCGCACAACTGGGTCCTCGAGCAGATGGTCGACCTCGCCGCCAGCGAGCTCGGCATGGATCCGGGCGACATCCGCCGCAAGAACTACATCCCGAAGGATGCCTTTCCGTACACCATCCCGAGCGGCAACGAGTACGACAGCGGCGACTACGATGCCGCGCTCGACGCGGTGCTCGAGATGGGCGATTACCCGGCGCTGCGCCGGGAGCAGGAAGAAGCGCGCAAGCAGGGCCGCTACCTCGGGATCGGATTGGTCAACACGATCGAGCCGGGCGTTTTCGATTGGAACGCCTACGCGATCGTCGGCAGCCAACAGACCGGCGTGCCGGAAGGCGCCACCGTCGGGATCGACGTCATGGGGAAGGTGGTCGCCAAGGTCGGCTTCTCGCACGAGGGGCAGGGGCAGTTCACCGTCGTGACTCAGCTCCTGGCCGACTACTTCGGTGTCGAAATGAGCGACGTCCAGGTCATCTCCCAGGACTCGCTGTCGGCGCCGCCCCACTTCGGACCGGGGGGGAGTCGACTCGGCGTCGCGATCACCGGCGCGGTGCTCGGCGCGGCCGATCTGCTGCGCGAGAAGTTGATCCGGGTCGCCGCCAACCTGATGCAGACGCAGCCCGACACGCTCGAGCTGGCGGACGGGATGATCCAGATCCCGGGCGTCGCCGAAGCAAAGATCCCGGTCGCCCAAGTCGCCGCAACCATGCTGGCGCGCAGCGACTTGCTTCCCGAGGGAATGGATCCGAACCCGCAGGCGACCTATGTGTGGACCGCGGCCGGGCGCACACCGGCCGACGAGCAGGGGCGGGCCAAGAGCTATCTGACCGCGGCCAATGCATGTCACCTGGTGATGGTCGAGGTCGATCGCGCGACCGGAGCGGTCGAGATCCTCAAGTACTTCATCGCCGATGATTGCGGGACGCGACTCAATCCGTCGACCTGCGAGGGCATGACCCAAGGCGGAGTCGCCCAGGGCGTCGGTGCCGCTCTTCTCGAGGAGTACGTCTACGACGACGACGGCCAACTTCTGACGTCGACCTTCATGGACTACCTGATGCCGACGATCTACGAGGTGCCGATGACCGAGAAGAAGGCCCTGACCACCCCTTCGCCGTTTACACCGCTGGGAGCAAAGGGCATGGGGGAGGGGGCCCTGCATACGACGCCGGCTGCTGTGATGTGCGCGATCAACGACGCCCTACGACCGCTCGGAGTCAAGGCGCATGAAGTGCCGGCGTCTCCAAAACGCTTGTGGGCGTTGTTGCAGGATTCGTCGAAGAGTTGATCGCGGCGTTGCTGCCTGAAGCGGTCGCGATCGTGTCGAACCAACTTTCAGAACGCGCCGACGGGCGCGAGGGAGAATAGCGATGGCTGGAAAAGATCATTTCGTGGCGCTCTCCGAGTGTCACTTCATGAATCCCGAATCGATGCACGAGATGAGCTACTATCCGCAGTTCGAGCAATGGTGGAAGAGCGTCGACGGCGTCATGCGGGCTTGGGGCGGCGGCCGCGATCTCGCCGGCGGGGAAGCGATGCCGGAGCCGCGTGCGCACGCCCTCATCGAGTACATGGACAAGTTCGGCGTCGATGTTTGCTTCGCGCTGCGCGAGTCAATGATGGACACCGCGGGCTACGCGACCTGCATGTCGACCAATGGCTTCATCATGAAGGAGATCGAGCCGTATAAGGATCGCATGTACCTCGAGTGCAATGTTGGTCCCGTCCTTCGGCGCGGGGTCAAGCACGCGATCTGGGAGCTCGAGTACCTCTACAAGAACGAGAACGCGAAGCTCTGCAAGGTCTATGCGCCGGAAGACGCTCCGCTCAACGATCCGGGGATGTGGCCGTTCTACGAAAAGGCCCAGGAGCTCGGGATCGCCCTGACGATTCACACCGGCATGGCCTACGTGTTGCCGCAGCCGACCAAGAACACCCTCCCCATTTTGCTCGACGACGTTTGCCTCGACTTTCCGGACCTCAAGATCATCGCCTACCACATGGGCTGGCCGTACCACGAGGAGCTCATGGGCCTCGCCGGAAAGCACCAGAATCTCTACCTCAGCCTTTCGGGGATCATCGGTTGGTTCGTGCACGCGCCCTACCGCGGCTACCACATGATCGGCGAGGCTCTGCAGTGGGTGACCGACGACAAGATCGTCATGGGATGTGACCTCGCCTTCGACGACATGGGTGCGGCGGTCGACTACATCCGCAACTTCGACATGCCGGAAGAGCTGCAGGAGAAGTGGGGCTACAAGAACCTCAGCGAGGATTCGAAGGCGAAGATCCTCGGCAAGAACCTCGCCAAGCTCGCCGGCATCAAGGCGA
Organism: Candidatus Binatia bacterium; assembly: GCA_028282445.1. Lineage (GTDB taxonomy): Bacteria > Desulfobacterota > Binatia > HRBIN30 > CADEER01 > CADEER01. The sequence continues at coordinate 14,341 of JANQHZ010000660.1, forward strand.
CCAAGCGCATCAAAAAGGCGAAGCCCGCTGCCAAGAAAGTCGCGGCGAAAAAGACCACCAAGAAGAAGCGCTAAATTGCAAGTTCACCACAGAGGCACAGAGACACGGAGTCGGCTGCCTGATCTCTGTGGCTCAGTGCCTCTGTGGTGAAATTTTTTGAATGATCGATTTGAAGGACAGGGCTTGTATCGTCGGGATCGGTGAGACGGCGTATTGCCGCAAGCCGGGGTCCGGGCTTTCGCAGCTTGGTTTGCAATTGCAGGCAGCGAAGAACGCGGTTGACGATGCCGGGCTCTCGCTCAAGGACGTCGACGGGATCATGCCTTTCCCCAATCTCGGGGTGGCCGAGGAGTTTGCGGCCAACCTGGGGGTCGAGAACCTGCGCTTCGCGACGACGGTCCACACCGGCGGGGCGGCACCGGTTGCGTCTCTGCGCATCGCGGCGATGGCGGTCTGTACGGGCGCGGCAAACGCCGTGCTCATCCCCGCCGGTTGGAACGGGTACTCGGGGGCGAGAACGCGTCAGACCGTTTCCGAGGATGTCTCCTCGTTGCCGGGTGGCAAGATCGCGCGCGACTATTATCTGCCTTTCGGATTGACCGCGCCGCCACAGTGGTACTCGCTGATGGCGCGTCGCCATATGCACGAGTTCGGCACGACTTCCGAGCAGCTCGGCGCGATCGCGGTTGCGATGCGCAAGCACGCCCAGCTCAATCCCAATGCGGTCATGCACGGCAAGCCGATGTCGCTCGACGAATACCTGGCTTCGCCGATGATCACCGACCCGTACCGCCTGTTCGATTGTTGCCTGGAGACCGATGGGGCCGCCGCGGTCGTCGTCACCAGTGCGGAGCGCGCTCGCGACCTGGCCAGCAAGCCGGTGCGATTGATGGGGGTAGCTTCGGGGCAGCCTTATCCGGCCGATGAGATCGTCAACCGCAAGGACATTTTTGAAACTGGACTGACGATCGCCGCGCCGGAAGCTTTCGAGGCGGCCGGGGTCGCGCCGAAAGACATCGACTTCGCGGAGATCTACGACTGCTTCACGTTCGAAGTCTTGCAGCAGCTCGAGGAGACCGGGTTTTGCGAACGCGGCGAGGGCGGGGCGTTCGTCGAGGGCGGCCGCATCGAGCTCGGTGGTGAGCTTCCGGTCAATACCCACGGCGGACTTCTGTCCGAGGCGCACGTGCTGGGGATGAACCACATCGTGGAAGCGGTCAAGCAACTCCGCGGCGATGCCGGCGATCGTCAAGTTACCGATGCCGAAATCGGCCTCGTCACCGGTTGGGGCGACTTCGGCGACGGCAGCGTGTGCATCCTCGGCAAGTGAAGTCGAAGGCTGAGAATGATGGCTGAATACAAGAAACCCCTTCCCGTGCTCGAGGAGCTGAGCGGTGAGTTCTACGGCTGGTGCAAGAAGGGCCAGCTACGCTTTCAGCGTTGCAGCGACTGCGGCGCCTGGCGCCACATGCCGCGCGAAATGTGCCCGGAGTGTGGATCCACGACCTGGGATTGGCAGGCTTCATCGGGCAGGGGGAAGGTCTTCACCTGGACCGTCGCCGAGCGACCGTTGCATCCCGGATTCGCCGACGCCGCGCCGTATGCGCCGGTCGTGGTCGAAATGGAAGAGGGTGTCCGCGTCCTGACCGAAATCGTCGACTGCGCGCCGGCCGACTTGAAAATCGACATGCCCGTGGAAGTCGTATTCGAAGACGCCACGGAAGAAGTCACGTTACCGAAATTTCGCAGCGTTTAGTTCTTGGCCACAGATGAACACAAATAAACACAGATGCCGGCGTGTGGAACGAACCGCCCGGGCGAGGCATGCCTCGCCCCTACAATGGGCCGCGGTGCTCCTTTCAGTTGTAGGGGCGACGCATGCGTCGCCCGCGCACGTGTTTGTGCGATCACCCGATCGACTCTGAAGGCGTTCCGGCATCTGAGTTTATCTGTGTTCATCTGTGGCTAGTTTTCTCTTCCCCGGAGGTCGAAAGACATGAGCAATCTCAACCTTCCCGATACGTTCACCTATGAGAAGCGCGACAAGATCGCGATCATGACCATCACCCGTCCCGATGCGATGAACGCCTTCACGGCGGACATGCTGCGTGGGATGGATGCGGCGTTCGACGACTTTCAGAACGACGATGGGCTGTGGGTCGCCATCCTCACCGCGGCGGGCGACAAAGCCTTCTCGGCGGGAATGGAC
>JANQHZ010000727.1 GCA_028282445.1 Candidatus Binatia bacterium
CACAGGGCGTAGCCGACCGCCCACCGCCAGCCGCTCGCGAATCCGATGTCGTAGACGCCGCCCGCGGGTGTGACGCCGCCGGCGTGGATGAAGCCGAAGAACGCCAGCACTGCGCCGATTGCGGCCCAGATCGCGCAGCGATAGAACTCGCGATCGATCAAGTGGGCGCTGATCGCCGACCAGATCATGCAGGTCAGCATGAAGCCCTGCGAGATCGCCACCACACCCCCGAGGCGCAACCCGGCCGCGGCAAACGCAGCCGGCTGCTCGAGCACTCGTGCCGCGAGGGTGAAATCGTTTTGCGCGACTCCGGCCGCGTTGAGCGTCTGGGTGAGTACCAATAACCCCCAGGCGGCAATCGCCGGGAAAAGCCCGACCGCAACCGCGGGCGCATGACGGATGTCGGTCGCTTGGAACGCCTGGGCGGTGATGATCACGCCGATCCACAGGACGATGGCCATGCCCGCTTCGATCGGGATCAACGAGCCGATGAAGTACGTAAGCCCCCCGGTCGCGAGAAGTGCGAAGAAGACCGCGTTGTAGATCGAATAACCCGAGCGCGCGCCGAGCGCCTTCCAGCCGGGATGGCCGATGTAGATCGTCGTCGGGAAACAGGAACCGAGGGCGCAGGCGATGATCGAACCGAGCCCGTTGACGGCCATGCACGGCATCGCCGGGTAGGCGTCTCCGGCCGCTTCGGCCGATTCGATGTTTTGCAGCGAGCCCAGCACATTGAAGAGACCCATCGGCAAGACCACCGGGATCAGCGCCTCACGCATCGCGGGGCTGGTCAGCCCGGCGTAGAGATCGCCCAAAACCGGCACCGGAAGGTAGAGGCCGATCGAGTCGCTCGCCTCAACGACCTGTTTCCAAGACACGGGCGTAGCATCGACGCCCGCTCCCCAGGTCAACCAGGCGATCGCCGTTCCGGCGAGCACCGCCCATGCACCGCCCGGGATGTGAAAGGGGAAAACCACCCCAGCGAAGTACGTCGTCAGGATGATCCCGAGCGGCAACATCGCCACCAACGGCGCGGCCAGAGTACGCACCGCGAAATCGATCGCAATGAAGCTGATTGCGATACCGGCGAGAGTCGACAGAAGCGCCGCGCGCGGCGTCTCCCGGCGCACCGCGTCGCCAACCAGGGCGCCAATGAGCTCGATCACCCCGGAGATGAAACAAGCACCCAATCCCAACTGCCACGCCAACAGGCCGGCCTCCTCCGCAGCGACGCCGTCCGCTTCGGCCGCGAGCTTGATCGGCAGCATGACCAGAAAGACGAACGCGAACAGCGACACCGTGTTGATGCCGTAGGGCAAGGCTGTCACGTCGCTGCGCCCCTCGCGGCGCGACAGCTCTTGCGCCTGCCACGAGTAGTAGAGGTTGCCGACGATGACCGACAACGCCGCGCCCGGTAGAACCCGGCCGAGCAAGAGCTCTACCGAGAATCCCAACACCTCGCGACACAACCCCAGGATCAGCAGGAACTGAATTAGATTGTCGATCGCGAGGCCGAAGAAGCCGTCCAGATCGCCCGGCTGAAACAGCTTCTGGGCATGTCCTTTACTAGAGCTCGCCATCCTTCGGCCGCTGTTCGTACGCGAAAACCCAACGAACTCCAAACCTCCAACGGGACTGAACAGGCGTTCATTTCTGTTGATCGCGACGCCAATTTCCGGTTATGAGGGAAGAGCCCGTGTCGCTCGGGCGCGCCGCAAGAGAAATTCCATCGCCCTCGTCAATCCCAAAAGAGGTGGCAGGGCACTTGCTACTGTCGATGGCTGAAACGAGTACCTGGAGGCACGCATGGCACGGCAACTGACGGCACACCCCATCTACAACGCAATCGACCGCGACGACTTCACCGCGCTCATCGAGGTCGACCGCTATCAGTCCCGAACCGATGCCTTCGACCAAATCATCGCCGCGACGGTCGACCATTTCTGGGACCCAACGGACCCGGCCTACATCGACTATTCGGACGACTTCGACCTCGAAGAGCACAACCTGATGCCCTTCGAAATGTGCGTCGAGCTCGGCTCCGCCGTCGCAGACGAGCTCGACGATGGACAGAAGCTCTGCCTGGCCAACGAAAGCACGCGCTTCATGCTGTCCAGCATCCTGCATGGCGAGCAGGGCGCGCTGTCGTTGTCGGCCAGCTTGTGCCACATCCTGCGCGATCCAGGCGCCCAGGAGTACGCCGCCAATCAGGCGCGGGAAGAAGCACGCCACGTGACCGCATTCGCGCGCTACGTGCACCGCCGTTGGGGCGAGCCTCTGCCCTGCGGCTCCACCCTGTCCAGCTTGTTGCACGAGCTCGTCCTCGCCCCCGAGGTCTACAAAAAGCTCGTCGGAATGCAGATGTTGGTCGAAGGGCTGGCGATGGGAGCATTCGCGACGATCCACTCGCGTACCAACGACCCGATGTTGAGGCGGCTCGTCCAGCTGGTGATGACCGACGAGGCCTTCCATCACAAATTCGGCAAGATCTGGGCCGACCGCACGATTGGCAACCTGAGCGAGGAAGAGCACAACCTGGTCGAAGACTGGGCGGCGAAATGTTTCGAGACGCTGCTGTTCAACCTGGTCAACGCCGAACAGAAGCAGCAGGTCTACCGCAAGCTCGGACTCGACTGGACCTGGGTGCGCGACGCCGTCATAGAGTCCTTCACCGACGACAAACGCCGCTCGCTGATGACGCAAAACACCAACATCTTTCGAGTGCTCATCAAGACCCTGCTCACCGCCGGCATCATCACCGAACGCACCAAGGCGGTCTATTCGCAGTGGGTCGATATGGATGAGCTCGCGTTGGAAGACGAGGAAGTCGTCGGCACCGATGTCGCCGAGGCCGGCATCGAGGAGCTGCGCGAGATCAACCGCGGCCGCAAGAAAATCGGCAAAGTCCTCAAGTCAGTACAAGCGGCCTGACGCTCGAAGTCCTGCGCCTCCTCTGCGTCGACTTGGACTCAACTCTTCCTCGACTCTTGCTGCAGCTAGAGCGCCATTGGCGTCAGCCAGAGTTCTCCACGCCGTAGATCCACGCGTCGAAACCATTTACCACGGCACGACGCTCGGGCTTCTCGCCCAGCTTCTCGGCTACCCGGATGGACGCCGGATTGTCGGGATGAATGATGCTGATCAGCTTCGCGACCTTCATTCGGTCGAAGGCGTGCTGCATCACGGCAGCGCCCGCCTCGGTGGCGAGCCCGCGGCCCCAATAGGGGCGATCGACTGCCCAGCCGATCTCGAGCCCCGGCCAACCCTCGGGGAACCAGAGTCCGAAGCGACCGATGAAGGTTCCGCTCTCCTTGAGATCTGCGGCGAGCAGCCCGTAGCCGCGTAGCTCCCAGTGTCCGAGGAACACCGCGATCTGACGCCAAGTCTCGTCGCGCGTGAGCGGCCGGCCGCCGAGGTAGCGCATGACCTCGGGGTTCGCACACATCCTGGCGTAGGCATCG
>JANQHZ010000786.1 GCA_028282445.1 Candidatus Binatia bacterium
GGGCTTGAAGTTGGACAGGCACACGATGAGGAAGCCCAGGCAAAGGGCGACGGTCGTGAAGATGATCGGACGGCCGACCGACCGACCGACGTGAATCACCGCACGGCGTTGATCGCCGCTGTGCCGCACCTCCGCATTGAAGGCGGTCAGGTAGTGGATGGTATCGTCGACCGCGATGCCGATCGCAATGACCGCGATCATGCTGGTCGAAATGTTGAGGGTGATACCGGTCAAACCCATCAGGCCGAAGAGCATGATGATCGGAAAGGTGTTCGGCACCAGCGACATCAACCCGGCGCGCAGCGAGAGAAAGAGCAGCGACATCAGGATCAACAACACCACCAACACCTGAACCAGGCCGATGACCTGGGCGCGCGCCAAGGTGTCGGCCGAGCGGTTGAGCAATACGACCGAACCGGTGACGTGGACCTCGACTCCTCGACGGAAGCGGGTCCTGGCGAACTCCTCGACCGCGTCGACAAAGGCGTTGATCTCGGCGGATCCGGAGAGGTTGGAGCGAACGAGAATGTTGGCGCGCTTGAAGTCGCGGGTGACCACCGGAGCAACGTCCTCCGGATTGAGAAACACCAGGATCTGTTGCAGATCGCCGTCGGTGGCGGGGAGCGGATGGCGCGAATCGGGGTTGAGCGCCGTATGAACGACCGACAGGTAGTCGGCGATCGAAAAGCTGGTGTCCACCCCGGGTTGCTCGGCGATGAACTGCTGCAGGTCTCGGATCGCGACCAGCATGGGAACCGTGCCGATCGCATTCGCCTTGTCGCCGTCGATCGTCACATAGATCGGCTGGGTGCCACCGAGAGTTTCGGCGATGCGGGTGTTCTCGGCCAACACCGGACTATCCTTCGAAAAGAAAGACAAATAGTCGGTTTCGACTCGAATTTTCGAAGCATACCACAGCCCGCCCGCCGACAGAGCCGCGGCCAGCGCGAGCACGAACCAACGACGCTGGATCGCGAAGATCCCCAAGCCTTCCAACAGACGACTGACCGCCCCCTCGGGTCGGGTCCCGAAGGACCCGCGCTCCGGCTTCGGCATCAGCGCCAGCGCGGCCGGGAGATAGAACATCGACATCAAGAAGATCGCCGCGATCCCGAACACCGCGTAGGTGCCAAAGTCGCTGATCGCCGTGATCGGGTTGAGGATCAGCGTCGCGAAACCGATCAGCGTGGTCAGCGAGGCGATCGAAACGGGCAAGCGCGAGTGCTCCATCGCAGCGGCGACCATCTCGCTCGGCGTTCGGTCGCTGTCGACCTCCTGGTAGTAGCGACTCACGATGTGGATGGCGTAAGCGATGCCGATCGCCATCAGTAGTGGCGGCAGAACCAACGTTCCCATGTTGATGTCGCGCCCGGTGAGGACCATCACGCCGACCGTCCACACGACGCCGATCGAAACCGCCGACAGCGGCAGCGTCACACCGCGGATGGTCCGGAAGGACACCGCCAGCACGGTCACGACGAGCAGAAACGACAGCGGCAGGAACTTCTGCAGGTCCTGGTTCATCATCTCCGCGCCGCGCACCTTGAGCGACTGGATCCCGGTGATCGCGTAGTCGAGATCGCCGGCGGCCGCCGCGACGCGGCTGCGGATCTGCCCCTCGATGTCGCGCTCCAGCAGCTCTTCGTCGCTCAGCAGATCGAAGAGAATCACGATGCCGGTGGTGCGCCCGTCCCGTGTCGCGATGTTTCCGATGTAGAGCGGGCTGTCGTACACCTTCTTCTTGAACGCGGCCGCCTCTTCCGGGGTCGTCGGCAACTTGCGCAACAACCGACCGATACGCAGGCCGAAGTCGCCGTTCTCGACTCCCTTCATGGTGGTGAGCGAAA
>JANQHZ010000816.1 GCA_028282445.1 Candidatus Binatia bacterium
GCCGAGATTTGGCGCTATCCGGTGAAAAGTATGCGGGGGGAGCGGCTCGAGTCGGTTGCGATCTCCGAGCGAGGGCTCCCGGGCGATCGCGCCTGGGCGGTGCGCGACGAGAAGCGCGGAGGTATCCGCGGCGCCAAGAAGATTCCCGCGCTCATGAACTGCCGGTCGCGCTACCTCGATGCGGTCGGCGCAACCGCCGGACCGGCGGAGATCGAGCTGCCCGACGGGAGCACCTTCTTGTCGAACGCTCCCGACGCGGCCGCGCGATTGTCCGCCGCGCTGGAGCACGAGGTTACTCTGTGGCCGCTGCTGCCCGCCGAGTCGCTCGACCACTATCGTCGCGGACAGCCGGATCATGAAGATCTGGAGAAGGAGCTGCGCGCGATCTTCGGTCGTGAGCCGGACGAGCCGCTGCCCGACCTCGGTCTGTTTCCTCCCGAGTTGATCGAGTTCGAATCACCGCCCGGAACCTACTTCGATGCGTATCCATTGATGCTCATGACCGATGCATCGTTGCGCCGGCTGCAGGAGCTCGTGCCGGAGTCTCGCATCGATGTGCGCCGCTTTCGCCCCAACTTCGTGATCGAGTTGCCGGACGAACACTCCGGTTTCGTCGAAACCGAGTGGGCGGGAAAGACGCTCCGCATCGGTGGAGCGACGCTCGACGTGACCGTCCCGTGCCCGCGCTGCGTCATGATCACCCATCCGGTGGACGATCTTCCGAAGGATCCGAGGATCCTACGGACCGTGGTGAGTGAGGCGGATCAGAACCTGGGTGTCTACGCGACCGTGGCCCAGCCCGGTGACATCAAGGCCGGCGACGAGATCGAAGTCGTCAGCGCTTCGTGATCCGGATGAAGCGCTTCCCCGGTGGAGTCAGCGCAGCTCGTACAGAAGGTGCTTGCTTAGATCTCCGACCAGATCGACGAACATGATGCGGGTGTCGAACCACCAGCGTGCTTCGCGGCGGAGAAAGGTGTCGTGGTAGCGGCCGCAGATGATCGGCTGCAGCGCCAGTTCATCGGTTTGCTGGAATACGGTGTAGTAACTGCGCGAAGACGCTGTCTCGCCGGCTGAGTCGACCTCGATGATGGCGTTGGTGGTGACGTGCTTGGTCTTGGGAGTGCCGTCTTCATAGAGGCGAGCGGAGGCCTGGTAGAGACCGAGCACGCGCTCGCGGCCCTCGAAGGTCGACTGGGGCGGAGCGTCGGGAGCGGCCTTGATTCTGCCGTGCGCGAACAGGTCCGCGACTCCTTGCAGGTTGCCCGCGTCCATTCGCTCGGCGTAGGTGTACAGGAGGTTCTCGATTTCGCGCGTGTCGTCGGCCATGGGTGCGTAGTGCCGGATCGAGCTCGGGATGACAACAGATGAGGGATGATTTTGGCGGCTTCGACGAGGCCGGACTGCTCGCGGAGGCGCGTTCGAACGCCGGCCTCGATGAATTCGGCGATGATTCGTTTCGACGTCCCCTGGTCGTTCTACTCGACGCTCTCGCCGCGGCGCCGCTGTCCGAGCTCGGCGCCACGATCCTGCGCCGCTCGCTGCTACGCAGCCTGACCGGCAGGCTGCGTATGCGGTATTGGCTCGCTCGGCATCCCGAGATCGCATCGGAATCGATCGAGGCTCCGCTGGTGGTCGTCGGCATGATGCGTTCCGGCACGACCCTGGTGCACCGTCTGCTGGCTGCCGACCCCCGTCACTATTGCACTCTTGGCTGGGAAGCGCGTGAGCCGATGCCGCGCCTCGATACGGACTGGCAATTGCCGGACCCGCGCATCGCCGATGCGGAAGCTTCCGATGCGATGGCGGGTCGCTTCGCGGCGGAGCTGATGACGATCCATCCCACCAATGCGCATCACGCCGAAGAAGAGATCGTCTTCCTCGCCGACGCTTTTCTATCTCATGTTCCCGAAGCTTATTGCGACGTCCCGGTCTACCGAAGCTGGATCGACGATCAGGACTTCGAGCCGGCCTACCTTCATCTCTTTCGAACACTGCAGGTCCTGCAGTGGCAGAAGCGGATGCGCGGAGAGCGGCGCGGGCGGTGGGTGCTCAAGACTCCCGCACACCTCGGCTACCTCGAGACGCTTCTCGATACGTTTCCGGACGCTCACGTCATTTGCATGCACCGCAGCCCGTTGGACGCGGTTCCGTCCGGCGCGCGTCTCAACGCGACGTTGTGGCGCATGCACCAGAACGCGGTGGACCCGGCGAGGGTCGGGCGCCAATGGATCGAAAGGACGTCGTGGGCGGTCCAACGCTTCATGAAGTCGCGTCGGAGTATTTCCGGCGATCGATTCACCGACATCTGGTATCGGGACGCCGTCGAGGATCCACTCGCGCAGGTCGAGCGTGTCTACGCTGCGGCGAGGTGCCCGCTCACGGACGAGGCGGCGAGGTCGATGAGCTCCTGGCTCGACGCCAGTCGTGACCAGCATCGTGCGCCGGCCTACCGGGCGGAAGACTACGGGCTGTCGGGCGGCGAGATTCGCGAGAGATTTGCTGGGTATATCGATGCGTACGTCGCACCCCACCTGGGTCGATGAGGAGAGAAGATGCAGAGCCACCCGATTGCTACGGCCGAACAACACCAGCACGAGCGGCAGGCGCTCGCGTTGACCGAGCACCCGACCGTTGTCGCGGCACGCGACCGCGTTCGCGCGCACTGGCTCGAGAAGATGCAGCCGAGCCCGGCAATGCGCGACTGCTTCGATGCGGCCTTCGAAGAGGTCATGTTCTCGGCCGCCGTGTGGTCGTCCAACCAAGATCCGCTGCGGCCGAAAGTGATCGCGATCACCCGGCTCGAGCACCGACTCGGCGATCTGAGAATTCCCGGGTCGCGCTGGGGGATCGACAATCCGGATTCGATCTACCGTGTCATCCCGATTTCAGGCGATGAGCGCTATAGGATTCACGGTCGCGTCGGTGAGCGACGTATGACCGAGAATTACTTCACGCTCTGGGACGACAGCATGAACACCGTAGACGTGCTTTCCGGTCACGATCTGGTTCTGGCCGACGACCGAACCTTCACCATCACGGTCGACTGTGAACCGGCCAACGGGCGCCCGAATCACATCCAGTCTTCTCCGGCCGCGCATGAGTTCTACATTCGCGATGTCATGCTCGATTGGGCATCGGACGAGCCGAACGAGCTCCGCATCGAACGTCTCGGCGCTGCCCCGACCTCGCCGGCTAGAAGCCCCGAAGAGCAGGCCGAGCTCACCGCTGAGTTCATGCTGCGCTACGCCGACTTCACGACTGGGCTCAGCAAGGGAACCCTGCGACGTACGGCGAACGACTTCAGCCTCGCCTATTCGGCGGACAAGGGCGGGGCGCTGCGCAATCAGTTCTACGTGGGGGGGCACTTCGACCTTGCCGCCGACGAATGCTTCGTGATCCATGTCGGCGACGGGGGGGCGGCTTACTTCGTGGTGCCCATCGCCAACGTATGGGGGACGACGATGGACGTGGTCCACCGCACGAGCAGTCTCAACAAGGCCCAATCCGTTCCCAACGACGATGGCACCTACACCTATGTCCTCGGTCCGCGTGATCCCGGCGTTCACAACTGGCTGGACACTTGCGGTCTGCGCGAGGGGATGCTGACCCTGCGCATGGCGGAGTTCCCCGAAGGACGTCCGCAAGGGGAGGTCTCGGCGCGTGGCGAGGTGGTCAAGCTCGCCGACCTCAAATCGATCCTGCCCGACGAGACGAAGTGGATCGACGGCGAGCAGCGGCAACGGCAGCGCGAAGAACGTGCGGCTGGTTACCTGCGCAGGCTTCCGGAGGCTCGGTAGTGAGCGCGTCCGGCAGCAAGCCGTCGGTATGGTTGATCACCGGGTGTTCGACCGGATTCGGTCGCGAGATTGCGCTCGCGGCGCTGCGATCGGGCCACAGGGTAGCGGTGACGGCGCGCCGGCCCGGAGCGGTCGAGGACATCGTCGCCGACTTCGGCGATCGCGCGATCGCGCTGCCGCTCGACGTGACCGACAGAGCGCAGATCGCGGCGGCCCTCGAGGCGACGGAGAAGGCTTTTGGGGCGATCGACGTTCTCGTCAACAACGCCGGCTACGGCTACATGGCGGCGGTGGAGGAAGGCGAGGACGCCGAGGTGCGGCGACTTTTCGACACCAACTACTTTGGAGTCGTTGATACCATCAAGGCCGTTCTGCCCGGGATGCGAGCGCGCCGAAGCGGGTACATCGTGAACATGTCCTCGATGACCGGCCTCGTAACCAATCCGCCGAATGTCTACTACAGCTCTTCGAAGTACGCTCTCGAGGCGCTGACCGAAGGGCTCGCGAAAGAAGTTGCTCCGTTTGGAATCAAGGTGACCGCGATCGAACCCGGTGCATTTCGAACCGATTGGGCTTCCCGTTCGATGAAGGAGTCGTCGACACCGATCGACGACTACGCGGAGATCGCGGCGCGCAAAGATCTGATCAAATCGGTTGCCGACCAGTTGCCGGGCGATCCGCGGCGAGTCGCCGACGCGGTGCTGATGCTGAGCGAGCTCGACGAGCCGCCACTGCACCTGTTACTCGGCCGCGACGTGCTGAACGCCTTTCGGGAAAAGCTCGCCGACCTGAGCGCTTCGATCGAAAAGTGGAAGTCCGTCACCAAGGACGTCAACTTCCGGTAGAACGCTCGAGGTTCTTGCGCAGAAAGATGCGCCGGTGGCCGGGAGGATAGTCTTCGAGGGTGGCGAACACCTCGTAGCCGTGTCGTTCGTAGAACGGGCGTGCTTGGTAGCTGAAGGTGTCGAGGTGGGCGTCGGTGCACCCGCGTTCGCGCGCAACGCGCTCGATACGGCAGAGCAGCGTCGATCCCAGGCCCGACCGCCGGGCCTCCTCGGCGATCCAGATCAGGGCGACGTGCAGCCAGTTCCAGTTGATCGTGCCTTGGACCCCACCGATCAGGGTGTCGCCGCGATAGGCCGCCACTGCGAGCGGGAGGAATCCCGGCACCCCGGTGGTGGGGAGGGCGTGTCGGGTCAGGCCCTCCCCGAGGGTCGCGATTAGCTCGGGAGTCGGGTCGTCGATGACGCGAAGCGTCAGGTCGCTCATGCGGGTCCTCCTCTGTGGGGCCAAAGTTGTTGCATATTCAGTATTTAATGGGGAGATGCGGGCGGTTCCGATGGGCCTGGGCGGGGGCGTTTCTCGCCGCCCGATTGACTCTGGACACCTCGGTGGCGGCTGTGGCAACATCCGCCCATGATCACTCAGCGCTGGCGTTCATGCATGCTCTCGATCGTCGCATCGGCGGCCTTGGCGGTCGCGGCTTCGGCGACTACCAACGACCAACCCGAGCCCGACGCGCCGGGAATCCCGCCCGGGCAGGAAGAGTTGCTCTGGGATATGTTGGGGAAGGACGCCAAGCTACCCGGTGGCTGCAAAGTCGGTGATGTCGGCGTCGTTTATACCGTCGTCGAGGCGAAATACTCCTGCGACCTTGGCGAAGTTGTCATCGAGTTGACCCATTCGACTGAGGCTTACGACGAAGATACGCAGACGCGCGACTTCGCGCTGGCAGTCTTGGAAGGCTCTGCTCCCGAGTCGCTCATTGATGTTCTGTCTTCGCGCATTCACGAGCGCGAGGACGAGTTCGAGTGGCTGATGCCCAGCGGCGACGAAGCGGCTGAGCAAGCCTTCGACGAAGACTGAGCATCGCGCGCTTCTCCAAATCGTCGCGAACGGCCGACAGGGCCGCGGTCGTGCAGCGCGCCGCTGGTGACCCGGCCCAAGGCACGCAGCGTATCCGGTAGTCTCAGACCGTGAGGCCGTCCGCCACCACCTTGCTCGCCTGGACCGGCGCGTCGTGTGTCTATGGGTGCGCGAGCTGCCCGATGATCGGTGCTGATGACGCGCCGGCGATCGACGCGTCCGAGCTCAAGCGCAGGCTGATGACCGTGCCCGAGCGGGAGGGGCGCTTGGTCCTATTGGTCGGGGGCGAGCCGATGCTGCGACCCGATCTGCTGCGTCTGGTCGCGACCGTTCGCTCGGTCGGGTGTCATCCCGGAATCGTCAGCACCGGTCGGGCGCTCGCCTACCCGCACGTACGAGATAAGATTATGCGCGCCGGCATCGACTACCTGCGGATTCAACTCTTTGGCCGCGAGGAGGAGCACGACGCCACGGCGCGAGTGCCGGGTGCGTACGAGCATGTGATGGGTGGTGTCAGCGCCTGGCTCGACGAAGCGGAGAGCGGCGACATCGATGTAGCGATCTACGCCCGCGATCGTTCGGCGGAGTCGCTGACCGCCGAAGTCGAGCGAATCGCTGCAGATCTGAGCCCCGGGCGCGCCCAGATCCTGATCGCGGGGGAGCCGTTCGACGCCCCCGGCGTGGCCGCGGCGATGCCCGGGCTGGCCGGGTGGAACGACGATGGAGCGCGCCCACTACTGGCTTGGGAAGGGATCGCCGAGGCGAGCTCGCCGGCGGCACATGCGACGGTTCCGGCAATCGGCGGGGCGTTTGTGGGGGTTCGGCCGACAGCGTCTTGCCTCGGACGAAGCGAAGAGCTGGCTTCCGCTGGGCGCGAGCTCACGGTGCGGTCGAACTCCTTCAACTTCATCCGTCGTCCCGTGGCCGTGCCCTTCGTCGAGCGTGCGTCTGACTGCGGCGCCTTTCAGGCGTCCGATCGCGAGAGCCGCGATCGCCGACTTTGGTTGCGTGACGGCGATGATCTCGCACTGTACGAGACCGATACTGCGGACTTCGACGCGAGTGAGATTGCCCGTATCAAGGACGATTGGAGCCACCTCTTCGTCGATCGCGCCGCTGTGGGGGTTCTCGACGATTTCACAGAAGGCATGCGGCGGGTACTTCCCGATCCGGTGTGCGACGACTGTCCGAATTGGAGTGCCTGCGCTCGTCGCTTCGTGACCGTCGAAGGCCCGCCGTTTGCTGCCGAAGAAGCGTGGATCGCCGACTACGTGGCGAAGCTCCGAGGTCGCGTGCTCGACGTAGGATGCGGCGAACAGCTCTACCGCGACGCGATCGTTCCCTTGGTGCGTGCCGGGACCATCGCTTATACAGGGATCGATCCCGACGAACCCAGTCTCAACGAGTGGCGTGCCCTCCTACCCGAGGGCCGCTTTTTTCAAGGTGGGGTCGAGGAGTTCGCCGGTATGCGGTCGAGCTACGATCGGGTTCTTTGCCTTCGCTCGTTGAACCATGTCTACGATCTCGACGAAGCGATCGCGCGCATGGCTTCCCTGATGAAACCGCGCGGGCAACTCCTGATCGTCGAAACCACCCCATTCGCGATGTTGCGCGAGGCCGAACAAGTCGCGGCGGCCGACCGCGCTCCACGCGCCGGGCACCAGCACTTTCGCAACGTGACCAGCGAAGATGTATTGCCCTACGCGCGCCGGCGCGGGCTCGGAGTGGTCCACCACCACCCGGCCGGCCTCGAAACCACCAACGAGTGGATCCTGCTGTTGGAGAGACCGGGCTGAACGGTGGTGGCCAGCGGGCTTGGGAATTTGCTTGACTGCCCGCCGCCGTGCGCCGACAATCAACCGCGGGGGAGGGAGCGCTGAGGTGGCGCTCCGTCGCGACCGATCGAAGGGCGAGTCCAGCCGATCGAGGTGACCGCGAAATGTTCTCGCTATGCGCAGCGCAGGGACGACGGTGAGCACGGCAAGCGATACCAACGGAAGCACTTCGCGCCAGCGCGAGGTGGTCGCGTGCGACCGTGACGGCAATCCGACCGGGACCGCCGGGTTGCTCGAAGCCCATAGCGGGGACGGCA
>JANQHZ010000823.1 GCA_028282445.1 Candidatus Binatia bacterium
ATCCTCTACAACAACGCCGGAGTGGCGTGGCCTTTCAAGGACGGATTCTCGCCGGACGTCGACCCCGCCGTATGGGACGACGTGATTCGCATCAACCTCTCCAGCGTATTCTATTTCGCGCACTACGCGATCCCGGCGATGGAGCGTTCCGGCGGCGGCTCGATCATCAACACGGCATCCTCTATGGCCCACCTACCGTTGGGTGGCCTCGACGGCTACGCCGCGTCGAAGGGCGGAGTCGCGATGCTCACCAAGTCCCTGGCCGCCGGATGCGGGCAGCGAAACATCCGCGTCAACGCGATCAGCCCCGGCTACGTCGACACGCCGATGAACGAAGTGATCTTCGGAAGCCCCGAGCTCAAAGCAGGCTTCGACCACGGCCATGCGACCGGATTACAGACGGCCGAGGAGATCGCCGACCTCGTGGTTTTCCTGGCGGGTGACGAATCGCGCAGCCTGACCGGCGCCGTCATCAACTGCGACCGCGGCTGGACGGCGTTCAAGCAACCCGACGCGCTAGGGGGAATCGGCTGAAATCGGCGCAGCCTCCACCGGCGCGACGCCCGAGTACCCGTCGACCGCGTAGACCTGCAGAGCCTCACTGACGCCCTTGACCGTCGACGCCGGCAGAGGTCGAGAATCGAAGCGCGGATCGAGCTTCTCGAGCAACGCGTCGGTCACGATGATGTCGCCGTCGAGCCGACGGGTCAGGTCCTGCACGCGCGCGGCGACGTTCACGGTTCGCCCGATGATGGTGAACTCCATCAGCTCGCGGCTTCCCACCAAGCCGGCGATGCCGACGCCGTGATGGACGCCGATTCCAACCCGAAGCGACGGCAATCCTTCGCGCCGCAGCTCGCCGTTGTACTCCTTCAGCGCCGCCTGCATGGCGAGCGCGGCGTGCGCGGCATCGTTGCACTGCCAGGGGTTGCGGGAGAGCGCACCGAAGAACGCGAGAATTCCGTCACCGATGAACTTCGAAACGTGACCGCGATGCGCAGCGATGGCGTCGCTCATTCTTTCGAAGTAGCCGTTGAGGATTCCCACCAACACGTCCGGTTCGACCTCTTCGCTGAGCGCGGTGAATCCGACGAGATCGGCGAACACCACGGCGACCTCGACCCGGTCGCCCTTGACGTTGCCTTCATCGGCGATGATGCGCTCGATCACCTCGTCCGGCGCAAAGCGGCTGAACGACAGCTGAAGGCTCTGCAACTGACTCGCGGACAGATCCAGCCTGCGGCTCAGATCTTCGACCTCGCGGCGCGACCGCCAATACAGTCCAGCGGGAATCGCGGCCGCTATCAGCAATGCGACCAACCAAACGGCGTCGCTCATGGCCGGTCGACGGCGACCGCACCCAAACGGCAAACCATGTTGGCCGTAGAGGCAGCGACGATACACTCAATGAACTCGGGAGTGGTGAGCTCGTCGCGGACTTGTCGAGCGCGTCTCTGGATCGGCGCCGGTTGATACCAAACGGTCTCGCGCGCCAAGCCGAGGACCTGCTTCTCTTTTTCAGAAAGCTCTTCCGATACGAGATGGTCGAGGGCCTCATCGATCGACCCGGGGTTCATCCCGCTCTCGATGGCGATGCGCGTCCCTTCTTCGACCGAATACTCGCACCCGAGCGCCCGGCCCACCACCGCGAACACCAGGGCCTTGCTACGTCGGGACAACGCCCCATCGGATAAGAGCACGTCGATCAATCGACGGAGCTCTCGGGCGAGAGGCAGGCCGTTGGTCGCCAGCACGACTGTCGAGAAAGGGCCCTCGACCTCGGAGGAGTCGAGCTTGGTCGGATTCATCGGGCGCCGCATGCCCTCGATGAAGCGGCCGAGAAGCGGGCGCGCCAGCTTGACGTACCAACGATCCGGCAACGCCTCCATGCGGCCCGGCGGCAGCGCCGGCAAGGTGGAGAGTCGGTTGAAGAATACGTTGATCGCAACGATCGAGGCGATTTCTTTCACCTGCATGTCGGTAAAGCCGGCATCCTCCAAGCGTCGCGCTTCGTCCCGTCGCGGCAGCGGGTTGGCGCGCGAGACGCGCCGGGTGAACTCGATCGCCGCCCTCTCGCGGTCGGTCAGGTCGCCGGTATGGACCTCGTGCGCAAGCCGGCGCAACTTTTCGTCGGACACGCCGACGGCGAACATCATCGCCCGCTGGATCGCGTAACAGTAGCGGCAAGAGTTGTCTTGACTGACGACCACCCCCACTTTGTCGAGGAGATCCTGGTCGACATTGACGCGGACCAGTAGCAATCCGTTCAACGCCGCGATCGACTCCGACAGCTCGGCGCACGGAGCGAAGTAGTGGGTCGACGGAGAGACCCTACCGAACCGCTTCTTGAGTCGATCCGACAGCTCGGGGTCGGGCCTCGGCTCGAGCAGGCAGGGTTCCCATTCAATGTCCCGCAACAACGACATACCGCATTGTCGACGATGCCCCGCCCGATCACAAACACCCAGCATGCAGCGCGCGAACACGGAGGTACGGCCGCCATCCTTCGCAAGCGTCACCCGACGTGGTAGCAGTGATCGACATAGACCGTCCGAGTGAGTCTTCGATGAACACTTTCGCCGATCCAATTCGCCGTGCCCGGCAGGTCGCACCTTCCAAAGTGGCGCTGATCGACGGGGCCAAGACCTTCACCTACCGCGAGCTGTTCGAACGCTGCGCACGCGTCGGCAACAGTCTGGCGCGCTTCGGGCTCGAGCCGGGAGATCGAGTCGCAATCCTCGCTCCGAACTGTCACCACTTCGTCGAAACCTACATCGGGGTTCCGGCCGCCGGTTTCGTCGTGGTTCCGCTCAACGTGCGACACACCCAGCCGGAGCTCGAATACGCTCTGCGCGATTCGGGAACTCGTATCCTGCTCACCGACCGCGACCCGGCGCCCTTCCGCGACTGCGTCGAGCACGTCATCGGCCTCGGCGCCGATTACGAATCGCTGCTTGCATCGGCAATGCGCATCACCGTCGGAGAGGGAGTTTTCGAGAACGACCTCGCCGGGCTCTTCTATACCGGCGGAACGACCGGGGCCGCCAAGGGCGTGATGCTCAGCCACCGCAACCTTATCGCCAACGCGTCGCACTGGATGGCCGCGGTTCATCAGAGACCCGACGACCGCTGGCTGATCATCGCCCCCCTCTTCCACGCGGCCGGCTCGTTGCAAATCCTTCCATCCGTGTGGACCGGGGCGACCCAGGTCATGCTGCGCAGCTTCGATCCAGCTGCCGCGTTGGACCTGATCGAGAAGCATCACATCACCGGCACGCTCGGGGTGCCGACGATGATCGCGGCTCTCGCCGAAGAACAACTCGCGCGCCCGCGTAGGGCTGGATCTCTTCGCCTCATCGGGCACGGCGGATCGCCGATCGCCAGTGAAGTCGTTCGCCGCACCCACGCGGCGTTCCCCAACGCCGAGCTGGTCGAGGTGTACGGGGCCACCGAGTTGTCGCCGCTCGTGACCGTGCTGAGCGGCGAGCAACACCTGGTCGACACGCCTCGCATCCAGTCGTGTGGACAACCGTTGCCCGGCGTCGACGTTCGAACTCGCAGCGAGGACGGCCGTGAAACGCCGGGCGGAGAAGTCGGTGAGGTCGTGGTCAAAGGGCCCAACGTCATGCAGGGCTACTGGAACAAACCCGAGCAAACCGCCGCCGCGCTGCGCGCCGACGGCTACTGGAGCGGAGACCTCGGCTATTTCGACGAGGAGGGGTACCTCTTCCTGGTCGATCGCTCCAAGGACATGATCGTCACCGGAGGGGAGAACGTCTATTCGACCGAGGTCGAAGAGGTTCTCTACCAGCACTCCGCCGTGCTCGAAGCCGCGGTCTTTGGAATACCCGATGATACGTGGGGAGAGGCCGTCCACGCCGTCGTCGTTGCCCGCGAAGGCCACGAAGCGATTGATCCGCAGACCATCATCGAGTTCTGCCGAGAACGGATCGCCGACTACAAGGTCCCGAAGTCGGTCGATTTCCGAAGCGAACCCCTACCGAAATCCGGCCCCGGAAAGGTGTTGAAAAGGGACCTACGCGCGCCGTTCTGGAAAGATCAAGATCGAGGCGTCCACTAGAATTCCGAAGTGAACGTTTTCAAACCTGGGAATAGCAAACCAGTGGTTTCCGATCGCTACGACAGCCGGCCCCGACCGCCTGCGGAGCGCTCGCCGCGCTGCCATGGCATGGGCCTCGCTGATTCTTCGGCAGCCCCCGATCGACGTCGAAGCTCGCGAGCGTGACAAAGCCGAAAATGAGGCAACCGCACGAGATCAGATCCCGGATCGACCCCGCTGCTCACAAAACGACGTTGGACACAGCCTTCTGAACCATGCTGGCGCTGCGCTACAACGGCGGAAACGTCGGTACAGTCAAAGCTTACGACATCGCTCGACCCGACCCGGCGCCCGGGCAGGTGCTGCTCCAAGTGCGCGCGTGCGGAGTCTGCCGCACCGATCTCCACGTCGTCGACGGCGACCTGACCGAACCGAAGCTGCCGATCGTGCCGGGTCACGAGGTTGTCGGAGAAGTCGTCGCCGTCGGAAAAGGAGTCGTCGACCTGGAGGTCGGTCAACGACTCGGCGTGCCCTGGCTCGGCTATTCTTGCGGGGAGTGCAAGTTCTGCGCGACGGACCGCGAGAACCTGTGCCTCGCGGCCCGCTACACGGGCTACCAGCTGGACGGCGGCTACGCGGAGTATACGGTCGCCGACGCGCGCTACTGCTTCCCTATCCCCGACACGTACGGCGACCGTGAAGCCGCTCCGTTGCTCTGTGCCGGACTGATCGGTCACCGTGCGTACCGTATGACCGAGCGCGCCGAGCGGATCGGCCTTTACGGCTTCGGGGCGGCCGCTCACATCGTCACCCAGGTCGCCGCTTGGCAGGGGCGATCGGTCTACGCATTCACGCGACCAGGCGACGGAGAAGCGCAGCACTTCGCCCGCAATCTCGGAGCCTGCTGGGCGGGGGATTCGGACCAGCCGCCACCGCAGCCGCTCGATGCCGCGATTCTCTTCGCACCGGTCGGCGCCCTCCTGCCCGAAGCTCTGAGCCGGGTCGACCGGGGCGGGATCGTCGTCTGTGCCGGCATCCACATGAGCGAAATCCCCGCATTCGACTACGACCTGCTGTGGCACGAACGTGTCGTCCGTTCGGTCGCCAACCTCACTCGCCGGGACGGGCTCGAGTTCCTCGAGCTCGCCGCCAAGGTCCCCGTCCACACCACCACTCACCCGTACCCGCTCGAGCGAGCGAACGAAGCCCTGGACGATCTGCGTTCGGGTCGCTTTAGCGGGGCCGCCGTGCTGATGCCCGGCAATGCGCACGAATCCGCCAACCCAAGCAATCGAGGGGAAACATGACGCAACCAACGAATGAAACGCCCCAAGCCCCCGACGCCATCTTGGTCGCCATCGATTTCACGGATCCGTCGCTGAGAGCGCTCGAAGCCGCCTTGTCCTGGCGCTCGGCAACGGCCGAGATCACGCTCCTGAGCGTTGTCGATGCCGATCTCGTCGAGGCGATCCGCGCCAGCGGACTGAAGGTCGACGAGGACCCGGGCGAGCGGCTGGCGGCCGACGCCACCGAGCGGCTGTCTCGCTTGATCGAAGAACGCCACCTCGCCAACGTCCAGCCGATGGTCGTGCACGGGCAACCATTCGTCGAAATCGTCAAGGTCGCCAACGATCTCGACCTCGACCTCATCGTCATCGGCCGCAGCGGACATTCCGACGTAGAGCACATCCTATTCGGCGGCACCGCAGAGAAAGTGTTGCGCGCAGCCAAGCGTCCGGTACTTTGCATCCCCTGACGCCTTGGTGGAGCCCTTGCAACGACTGCCGAAAACGCGAACGAACCGGAAGTTGAGCGCGCCCACTCGAAGGCGAGGCGCGGCGGCGCTGGTCATCTTCCTCGCGCTATCGGCTGCCTGCGCGTCGGTGGCCGCCGGTGCCTCCTACGTCGGCTCGGCCGCCTGCGGCAATTGCCATGGCAAAGAGCTCGCGCTTTGGCGTGGATCGCACCACGACCGCGCGATGGAGGTTCCCGACAGTCGTACGGTCGAGGGTGATTTCGACGGTACGAGCTTCACCGATTCGAACGGCGTCGTCTCCAAATTCTTCCGCAAAGGCGACAAGTACTTCATCCACACGCAAGGGCCCGGCGGCAAGTCGCGCGACTTCGAGGTCAAATACACCTTCGGCGCCGTCCCCCTACAGCAGTACCTGCTCGACATCGGCGGCGGCCGGCTTCAAGCTTTCACCGTCGCCTGGAATACGCGACCCGACGTTGCCGGCGGCCAGCGCTGGTTCGACCTGCAAACCGAGGACGACGTAACGCCGGACGACCCGCTGCACTGGAGCGGCCCCTTCTATAATTGGAACATGCGCTGTGCGTCGTGCCACTCGACCGATCTGCGCAAGAACTTCGATCCGGTCAGCCGCACCTACGACACCCAGTGGAGCGATATCGACGTCGGTTGCGAAGCCTGCCACGGACCGGGCAGCGACCACGTCGAATGGGCGGGGAAGGCGAGTGCCGAACGGCCATCGGACAACGGCATCTCCGTCGACTTCACCGACGCCAGCGCGGAGATCGAAACCTGCGCTCCCTGCCACTCGAGGCGCCACGCGATCGACGAGCCGGCGCCGCCCGGGGCGCCACTCTTGAGTCACTACGTGCCTCACCTTCTGCGCGAGGGCTACTACTTCGCCGACGGACAGATCGAGGACGAGGTGTACGTCTACGGGTCTTTCCTGCAAAGCAAGATGCACGGAGCCGGCGTGCGCTGCAGAGACTGCCACGACCCACACAGCTCTCGTACCCGACTCGGTGGCAACGCAATTTGCACCCAGTGTCACAACCCCGGCGGTAACGGGCGCTTTCCAGAGTTGCGCGCCGGCCGCTACGACGACGTGCAGCACCACCATCACGCCAAGGGCTCCGCCGCTGCCCAGTGCGTCAACTGTCATATGCCGGAGCGGACCTACATGGTCATCGACGGCAGACGCGATCACAGTTTCCGCCTGCCGCGGCCCGACCTGTCGGCGCAATACGGCGTCCCCAACGCCTGCAACGGGTGCCACTCGGATCAATCGCCCGAATGGGCCACGAGCGCGGTCGAGGAATGGTTCGGAAAGAATCGACCGCCGCACTGGACCGGCGCCATCGCCGACGGCCGACTCGGCCGGCCAGCCGCAATCCCCGCGCTCGAGGCGCTGGTCAAAGCGACCTCCGAGCCCGCGATCGTGCGAGCCACCGCGGTCGAGCTGCTCAGTGGATTCGGACCTCGCGGCATCGCCGCAGCCCTCGGCCGTATCCAGGACAAGTCCGCCCTCGTGCGCATTGCGGCCGCGGCGGCACTCGACACCATCCCGCCGAGTGAACGCCGAATCGGTACGCCGCTCTTGAGCGATCCCGTGCGCGCGGTCCGGGTCGAAGCCGCGCGACCACTGGCGGTGCTCCCCGCGGACCAACTCGGGCCGGAAGAGGCCCAGGCACTACGAGCTGCGCTGGAGGAGTACCGCGTCGCGCAACGCGGTAATCTCGACACGCCCGAGGCGCACCTCAACCTCGGACTGCTCCAACTCACCGACGGCAACGTTGAGAAAGCGATCACGTCGTACCAAACAGCGATCGAAATCGGTCCCTACTTCATACCGGCTTACGTCAATCTGGCCGACCTGCAACGTTCGACCGGCAAGGAGCCGGAAGCCGAGGCCACCCTGCGCGCGGCCTTGAAAGTCGACCCGGAGAGCCCCGCGGCCCTGCACGCACTGGGATTGTCTCTGGTGCGGCAGCGGCGCATCGCCGACGGCGTGGCCGCCCTCGAGAAGTCCGCGCGTCTCGCCCCGCAATCGTCGCGCTACGCCTACACCTACGGCATCGCTCTCCACTCGACCGGCAAACCCTCCGAGTCGATCGTGGTCTTGCAGAAAGCCTACGAGC
>JANQHZ010000826.1 GCA_028282445.1 Candidatus Binatia bacterium
CGCCGCGCGCGATCCACTTGTCGATACCTTTCTCGCTGCGGTCTTTCGGCAGTCCGGGGTGGATGACGCGCGCGGTGCAGCGCTCGGCGGCCTTGACCAGCTGGCTGTAGGGGCCTGCGTTGGCGTCGGCAATATACGCCTTCTTGCGCTCGTCGTAAGCGAACATCTGAGGGTTGAGGTTGATGCACTCGTCGCACGACGTGCACTCCTCGCTGTCGATCCAGGGCGCTATGCCGTCGCCCGCCGGCGCGGCGCCGGCGCCGGTAGTCGGCGCGCCGCTGGGCGCAGCGTCGTTGCCGGGTGCCGTCGCAAGCGCGGCAATGGCCGGTATGGCATCGCCCGAGCCGCCGGCGAGCTGCATCAGTCCGCTGGCGATACGGCCGACGACTTCCTGCCGCATCCGTTGCTCGAGCTGCTCGCTCGATTCCTCGATCTCCTCACGCGCGCCGGCCATGGCGCGTAGCATGATCCAGAAGTCGCGCCGCTCCTCGGTGGACTCGACCATGGTTGCGTCGACCAACAGTCGTGACAGCTGTTGCTTGCGGTCGACCGTCCATACGTACGGAAAGAGGCCTTCGCGGTCGTCGGGCTCGAGCTCGAGGAACTCGACGAGAGGCACCATATTCTCGTTCCACGTGTCGGGTGGCGCGATGCGGAAGTGCTTGCGGAAACGGACCTCGGTGATCGCGAAGTCCGCGAAGGTCATCGGCAGCTCCATCTCCTTCTCGCGGCTGCCCTGACGGTAACGCAGTGTGTAGGTCGGCCATTCCTGCTGCATCGCCGGGTTGCCTTCGAGGTCGAAGCACTCCTCGGCCGTCTTGCCGGCGTCGGGGTCGTAGCGGAAGAGCGGGTAGGCGCGCGACTCGACTGCCAGCTTCGCCTGCTCCGCGCTCATGTCGTCGCCGATCCCGTGCTCGGGCTGACACGAGCTGTAGATGTTGAAAAGGGCGGGGCGTCGCGCCTTGAGCCCGTGAATGAAGCCCTCGATCATATGACTCGGGTGCGCGATCGTGCTCTGCAGAACGTACGTCGTGCGGTGAGCCATTCCGATCAGCCCGATCTCCTTGCGCGGCTCCTCCTTGCCTTTGATCGCCTTGCCGAACTGAGCCATGTCGGAGATCTGACCGACGAACCCGGATGTGCATGCCTGGCCGCCGGTGTTCGAATAGACCTGCGTGTCGACGACGACCACCTTGATCGGCTTGCCGGAAGCCATCAGTCGCGACAGGTTTTGAAAACCGATGTCGTACATCGCTCCGTCGCCGCCGACGGCGACCACCGGCGGGCACAGCTCCCACTCTTCGTCGGTGAAGTCGTTCCAGTTGAAGTAGGTGAAGTACTCGTCGTGTACCGATGCCCGATAGTCGCCGGAGAGCTCGAGCTCGGCGGTCCGGATCGCCCGAAAGCCATCCGCCATCTTGGCCATGTGGCCTTCGAAAACGCCCATCGCCATCGACGGCGAGTCCTGGAAGAGGTGGTTCGCCCAAGGGAAAGGGTAGGGGTTGAAAGGGAAGGTGCTGCCCCAGACGGAGGTGCAGCCGGTTGCGTTGATCATGCCCATCTTCGATCGGCCGCGCCGAGTGGTGCCCTCTTGGTATTTCCACCGCAGCTCTTTGAGCTTCGCGAGCAGCCGCGTGTTCCGCCCCAACCACTCCTCGTCGATCGGCCGGCGCTCGCCGAGCTCCTCCATCTGCTCGGCGATGCCGGACAGGGTGACGTCCCGATCGCCGATGTCGCGCACGATACGCGCCATCTTCGCCGGATCGCTGACGTCGATGTCCTCGACCAGCTTGAGCTGAATGTGTTTCTCGAGCCTCTCGATGAGGTCGTCGAGTTTCTTCATGAACGCGGCGATGCGTGGTTGCATCAGAGCCTCGACGGTCGCGACGAACAGGTGGACTGCCGTCTTCTCGGAGCACCCGAGGCAAGCGCCGTCGCCACTGGTAAAGGATAGGTAGTTCGTCTTGTCGAGGAGGATCGTCTCGAGCGCGCCGATGCCCTCTTCGAGATCGTCGACGCGCAGGTACTTCTGCGGCGTCGTAGGCAGGTCGAGCCACAGGTCCCACTGCTCGCGCAGGTTCTCGACCGAATCGTCGGTTTGCGTGATCGAAGTCAGCGCGTCGTCGTTGCATACGGCGACACACTCCATGCAGCCTTTGCAGGCGTAGGGATTGACCGTGATCGAGAGCAGACCGCCGCTGCCGGCTTCCTGCTTCTCCGGCAACGTGTAGTAGGGCCGCGATAGAGCGAAGTTGAAGTCGCCGAGCTCGTCGCGGAACAGATCGAGCTCGCCCGCGAGAGTTTCTTTGGCCGCGCCGTCGAGATCGCTGGTGGCGAGCGTCTTTTCGATCGCATCGGAGATGAGGTCGCGCACCGGATCGGTCTCGGTGGCTTCGTTCAACAGACCGCGCAGGGTCCGTTCCACCAGGCGCACGGCTTTGGGAAGATGCTCGAGGGTGTGGCCCTGTTTGCGCACGCGCTTTACCACCGTGTCGAGCACTTGTCCGACGTCGTTCACCAGACCGGGGATCGCCGTGTCCGGACACACCGTCCAGCAACTGCCGCAGGCGGTGCAGTTCTCCGCGTTCCATTGCGGATGGTGAAAGCGGATCTGCGTCATGTCACGGAATAGGGCGGAGGTGGCGGGAATGACACCGAGCCCCATGAACGGGTCGGTGAGGTTGTCGTTGCCCATGCCGCGTGCGTAAAAGCTTCCGGTCTGCTCCCAGAAGCGGTGGATGTCCGTGATCGGCGCGCTGCTCTCGGGAAGCCGCTCCACCATGACCGGCATCGGCGGACCCGCTACCGCGGCCTCGTCCTTCGCCTTCGCCTCGGTGATCCCGCTCGGTTTGACCTCGCGGATCTCGTCGAATCCGCGCTTGACGACGCGCATGTTGTCTTCGACGACGCGCGCTCCCTTGCTGCCGAACTTGTGCTCCAGTTGGTCGCGAATCGCGTCGAGCAGCCTCGCATCGTCGAGGCCTGCCTGCTCCATTACCGAGGATGCGGCGAAGAAGGCGCCTTGGAAGGCGATGCCCTGCATGCGCAGCTGCAGGTCCGGGTCGGTCGCCTCGTCGCGCGCGATCTGGAAGGCGTCGAGGTAGAAGAGTCGGATTTCGTTGTCGATCACGACCTTCTGGTACGGGGTGGGGATGTCCTCCCACACCTCTTCGGGCGAGCTACGGTCGCTCTGGATGATCAGGACGCCGCCCTTCTTCAACCCGGCGAGGGCGTTGGTGTGGTGGAAGACGTTGGGGTCGGGCGAGAGCACGACATCGACGAAGAAGTACTCGCAGTTGATGCGGATCGGTTCCGGCGCCGCCGACAGATAGTAGGTCGTCGGCTGTCCCTTTTTTTCCGATCCGTACTTTGGGTTCGCCTTGATGTGGTAGCCGAGGAGATCGAAGAGCGTCATCGCCAGGTTCTTACCGGTGGTGATGGCGCCCCAGCCTCCGACCGAGTGGAAGCGGACCGTGATGCTCTGCTTCGGCATCAGGTTCGGATTCTCGGAGCCGCGAAGCGCGAGCTCCTTCAGGTGCGGGTAAGACTCGGCGATGGTCTCCTGGTGGAGCTGCTGGGTCGGCGTCACGGATTTCTCGCGCAGGAAATCGATCGACAGGTAGAAGAGGCGCTTCTGGTCGCCGTCCGGCAACATATTCTCGATCGTGCCGACGAGTCCCTCGGGCTGTAGATCGCGGCTGCCCATGCCGAACGAACCGGAGTACAGCGCCGGTGCATCGCTGAGCTTGGTGTAGGTCGGCAGCTCGGCGTGCGGCGGGCGGTACGGAGTGGCGCCGTTCTCGAGACACTTGCTGATGGTGCTGCGAATCTCCCGCATCATCGGGAGATCGCCCGCCAGCGGTTGGTCGACCCGCTCGAGCACGGCGACGCCCTTCTTGCCGCGCAAGATGCGGCCGACGAGGTCGGCGGGGAAGGGGCGGAACATCACCATGTCGACGACGCCGACCTTGATACCGCGGGTCTCCCTCAAGTAGTCCGCGACTGCTTCGGCGCTGG
Organism: Candidatus Binatia bacterium; assembly: GCA_028282445.1. Taxonomy (GTDB): domain Bacteria; phylum Desulfobacterota; class Binatia; order HRBIN30; family CADEER01; genus CADEER01. Next base: position 4,018 of record JANQHZ010000826.1, read on the forward strand.
GGATGAGACTGCCTTGGCCGAGGATCAGGTACTCGGCGTCCTCGGCGCGATAGGTCATGACCCGCTCGTAGCGGCGGCCGGTGAGCTCGGCGAACTCGACAAATGCCTGGTCGGCGAGCTCCTGGATATGGTCGAAGAAGAACGGGCGCTGGGCGGCGACGCTCTGCATGTACGCGTCCTGGTTTTGCACGACACCCGCCATGACGGGGTTGTCGACGTCCCACAGCAGGGGGATGCGGCGCCGTTTCTCACCGTAGATGATCCGCTGTGCCGGCGTCGGGGTGTCGATGATGTCTTCCGGCAGTCCCAGGTATTCCTCGATCAGGGCGCGCTCCGGTACCATCAGCGACTCGATTAGGTGTGTCGTGAGAAAGCCGTCCTGAGCGACCGCGCCGGGATTGAGCGAGAGCTCGGCGAGGCGGTGGGAGATGATGTTCAAATCGGCTACCGACTGGGCGTTCTTGGCGAAGACCTGGAAGAACCCGGTGTCGTCGATGCAGTGGTAGTCGTCGTGGCCGGCGTGCACGTTCAGCGTCGCTTTGGTCATGGCGCGCGCGCCGATGTTGAGTACGTAGGTGAGTCGTTTCCCAACCGCGGCATACAGCGATTCGTGCATGTACGCGATGCCCTGGCCCGAGGAGAAATTGGCGGCGCGCAGCCCGGTCATGGCCATTCCCGCGGTGACCGCGGCAGCTGCGTGCTCGCCCTCCGGCTCGATGAAAATGAGCGGCCGCTGCGAGACGTTGATATGTCCCGACGCCGCGGACTCGGCCCAGTACTCGCCCATCTGCGTGGATGGCGTGATTGGATAAGCACCGGCTGCATCGCTCGACTCGCGCTCGCACATGATCACGGCGGTGTTGCCGTCCATCGCGGCACGAGTGCCCGGATACTTGGCCTTGATTTCCTCGTTCTTCTTGCGACCGAACATCGGACTTTACTCCTCGAGTGGGTCTTGCGTCAGTCTCAGGTTGGGCTTGGACGACGTGCTGATTTTCGGATGACTTCGCTCGCCGCATCGCCTTTGGCGATTCCGCCGCCCGGTTTCAGCCATACGATCGCACCGGTGGGGCAGCGAAGGGTCGCATCCCGGCTCTGCGGACCGCGGTCGTACGAGACGACCGGAAGGTTGCCCTCCATGCGGACCAGGTCCGGCGCGTCCATGGCGCAACGGCCGCATGCAGTACACGCCACCTCGCAGTCGGCGAGCAGCCCGTCCCCTTCCTCCTGGGACTTGCAGGCCACCCACAGCTGGTGGTCGACCGGGTGCAGAGAGAAGAGGTCCTTCGGGCAGGCGGTGACGCAGTCGCCGCACGCCGTGCAGAGATCCTCGTCCACGACGGGCAGATTGTTTGCGTTCATGCGGATCGCATCGAATCCGCAGGCGACTTCACAGTCGGCGAGACCGAGGCATCCCCAGAAGCAAGCCTTGCCTCCGCCCGCGACCAGGGCTGCCGCCGCGCACGAGTCGAGCCCGTCGTACTCCGCCCGGTTGCGCGCCACGTTGCTGCCGCCGGCGCACGCGAGCCGCGCTACCACTTTGACCTGCTCGCCGACGTCTACACCGAGGAAGGCCGCGATCTTCTCGCGGTCGCCCTCGTTTCCGACCGTGCATCGCCCGGGCAGTGCGGCGCCGGCCACCAGTGCTTCCGCGAAAGGGCGACAGCCCGGAAAGCCGCAAGCGCCACAGTTCGCGTGCGGCAGCATCTCCTCGACCGTGTCGATGCGGGGATCCTCCTCGACGTGAAGCTTGCGGTTGGCCAGCACGAGGAGCGAGGCGAGCGTAAACGTCAGGCCTCCGATGTACGCGACTGCAGTGAGAACGACCATCAGCAGCGATCGTGGAGTTCCAGCATCACTTGCGGGAGTAGGCCGGGCCTGCCGATCGTGTCGCAGGTGGCTGCACGCTGGTTGAGATCTTGCGTTGTCTTCCCGCTCTGGCTCTCATGAGAGCCGCATTAGATAAGTGTGTTGGAGCTGGGTCAAGCGCTAAAAATCGCACTAAAATGCTCGAAATTAGAAGGGCTTACGGCGAAATTACGCAGCGCGGATGAACGTCGACCAACAAAGTCGCTAAAGGCCCTTGAGGCGGGCCGC
>JANQHZ010000856.1 GCA_028282445.1 Candidatus Binatia bacterium
ATCGCAGCCAGAGCACCGAGGTGCGGGTGTCCATCGCGGCGGGGTGAACCGTTGCATAGCGTGGATACTCCGGATGCGCCGGCCCGATGCCGAAGCCGACCATGATCGACTGCATCCAGTTGGGGATCGGAGGGTCGTCGCCGAACAGTCGGAAGTCGATCGAGACGGCGACGAAGCCGCGCTCGGCGAGCAGGTGACCGAGCTGCACCATCAGGCCGTTGGTCTTGCTGCCGCCGGTGAAACTGGCGCCGTGGATCAGCACGGCGGCCGGCTTGTCGGGACGGTCGTCTCCGACCGGTCGATAGACGTCGAGTAAGAGGTCGACGGTTGCGGCACCGTCATCGACCGGGGCGGTGCCGTACACGACGTCCGAGGTGACTGCGACCTGCGCGCCCGGCGCCAGGCATTGACCGTGCGCCGGGCTGGTCACGCCCAGCAGCGCGACCACACCTACTGCGAACTGGCGGAGCGTCGACATCGGCAGATCGTGTCACGGCAGGCTGCGATCCGCCAGGAGAATCGCAGCGCCGTCGCCGCGACCAGCGGAGGCCCGCCGGGGCGGCGACTAGCGTCGGGAGGCGAGCCTTCTTTTCAGTCGTCGTCCTCGAATCCGAACATGGACTCGAGGCAACTGTCTTCATCGCGGCAGTTGTCGGCGACCAGGTCGAGGGCGATCGCGGTGTTGTCGATCTCCATGCGCAAGCGGTACTCGGCGATGTCCGGATTTGCGCAACCGCCGGTGCCGATGTCGAGAGCTTCGGTGATTCCGATTTCCGCGAAACACTCGATGAATCCGTCGCTACCGATCCCGATGTCGTCGACGTCGAGGGCAACGAAGGGGCATTCGGGTTTGTCGCCCTCTTCGATTTGCGGCGGATCGTGACTGCAGACGCTGCCACCGATCACGTCGGCGACGATCTCGTCTTCGCAGCCGAGCACCAGTCGGAACTCGGCGGCGGTAGCCGAGCTGCGGGTGTTCACTTGCGCGGTAACTCTCCGTCGGTCGTTGGGCGCGAAGTTCGCTCGCCATACGTCGAATGCGGGAGTTCCGTCGTTGCACGGCTGCACGTCGCCCTCTGCCGTCCCAGGGGCACTGTCGTCGCCGCTGCTGCATGCAATTAGGGGTAGGGAGAGAACGGACACGAGTGCGAAGGTTGAAAGTCTCATGATTGACGCTGTATCTCCGTTCCCTCGACTTGTCCATCGGGTCTGTCGGCAATTCGGGCGAGACCGGGCGCAAAATCGAAATGGGCCCGGCTCGTCAGCGGTCAGTGTTTTCGAGGTAGACCCGAACCACACCCGGTGGCTGCAGGTCGAATACCAATGCGTCACGTCCGTTCGATTGCCCGACCGCAGCTGCGATCGACACTACAGCGGTGTGCGAGCCCGCGGCGTCGGACCAAACCACCCGGGCTCTGGCCGGAAGTCGCGGCGCGCCGGCGGCGCGTTTCAAAACGAACGCCTGACCGTCGAGCAGGGGCGAGATCGAACCGAGGCGTAGCGAGTCGGTGCCGTCTTCGTCTTCCTGGACGCGCATCGAT
>JANQHZ010000311.1 GCA_028282445.1 Candidatus Binatia bacterium
CCCAGGTCGAGAGCTGCCCAGCTGATTCTGGGCCCGAAGCCGTGGGAATCCGCACCCGAGCTGAACATCGAGGAGAAATCGTTCGCCTCGAGCGCAACCGCACCAACAAAGGTAACCCGGGGAAAGAGATCCGCCGCGGCCACCCCGATCAATGCCGTTTCAGCGGCGAGCGCCTGTTCGGCCGCCTGGATGTCCGGCCGGCGGCGAAGGAGACTCGCCGGATCGCCGATCGCAATTCGCTCCGGCAATTCCGGCAACGAGGCAGGGACCAGCAAAGTATCGCGCAGCGCTTGCGGCGGTTCCCCCAAAAGGACGGCGAGGCGGAAAGCCGACCGCTCGATCGCTTGCTCGAGGGGCGGAACGAGCGAAAGCGTCGTGCTCAGTTGCTCCCGCGCCCGGGCGGTGTCGAGCTCGGTCCCGCGTCCGCCTTCGAGGAGCGCATTGGTCAGTTCGAGTGTGCGCTCCTGGTTCGCTGCATTCTTGCGGGCAACCGCCAGCCTGGATTGGTTGCCGCGCAGCTCGAAGTAGGTGGTGCCAACCTCTGCAGTGACGAGGACCAGCGTGTCCCGGATGAGGGCCTCCGAGAGGTAGATCTCGGCGGTTCGTGCTTCGACGAGTCGCCGAATGCGACCGAACAGGTCGATCTCCCATGTCGCTGTTGCGCCGATATCGAAGAACTCCTCGTCCCTGTCCTGCGCCAAGCGCCCAAAGTTCGTCTGCTCGCTGAGCCTGACTCTTTCGTAGCCGGCTCCTGCTCTCACGATCGGCAACAACTCCAGCTTGGTCTCGGTGCGCAGCGACCGAGCCTCGGCGAGCGACGCCATCGCGACTTGGATATCGAGGTTCTGGGCGACCGCTCGCTCGATGAGCGAGGTGAGTAGAGGATCGTCGAACCCTTCCCACCACGCCGCTTCCGGGTCGACCGCGTCGTAAATCGCCCCCCGATCCACGAACGCGTCCGGCGGAGGGAACTCAGGCGGAGCGAAATCGGGACCGGCCTTGTAGCAGCTCGACAGGAGCGGCAGGGCGAGACCAGCACAAAGTGCCCAACGCATCATGGAGACTCCTCCACCTCGGACACCGGCACGCCCGCCTGACGTCGCTCGACGATTCCGCGAATCGCAACGTAGAAAACGGGCGTCAGAAGAAGCCCGAACAGCGTCACCCCCAGCATCCCCGAGAATACCGCGGTGCCCAACGCTTGCCTCATCTCCGCACCGGCCCCGGACGCGATCACCAGCGGAACCACTCCGAGAATGAACGCAAAGGACGTCATCAAGATCGGCCTTAGGCGCAACCGACAAGCCTCGAGCGCGGCGGTGACGCGATCGACGCCGTTCTCTTGCTGTGCTTTCGCAAACTCGACGATCAGAATGGCGTTCTTGGTGGCGAGCGCTACCAAGACCACGAAACCAATCTGCGTCAGGATGTTGTTGTCCATTCCGCGCAACCAGACACCCGCGATCGCGGACAACAGGCACATCGGTACGATCAAGATTACGGCGAGCGGCAGCGACCAGCTCTCGTACTGGGCGGCCAGAGACAGAAAGACGAAGAGCACACACAGGGGAAAGATAAAGAGTGCCGTATTCCCCGCCTGAATTTGCTGAAAAGCCAGGTCGGTCCACTCGGCTCGCATCCCGCGCGGCAGTCCTTCCGCTGCGATCCGCTCCATTGTCGAGAGCGCGTCGCCCGAGCTGAAGCCAAGCGCGGGGCTACCGTTGATCTCTGCGGCTGGGAACATGTTGTAGCGAACCACCTGCTCGGGCCCGACGATGCGATCCAGCTCGAGGACGGCGCCCAGGGGCACCATCTCCCCTAAGGAGTTGCGAGCCTTGAGCTCTCGAACGCTGCTCTCATCCATTCGGAACGCCCCGTCCGCCTGAGCACGCACCTGGTACGTTCGCCCCAAGTAATTGAAGTCATTCACATAGACCGAACCGAGATACACCTGCAGCGCATCGAACACCTCGTCGAGCGGCACACTCATCATCTTCGCCTTGTGCCGATCGATTTCGGCGTAGAGCTGGGGGGTTCCCGCCCTGAAGCTGGTAAACAGAGCGTTGAGACCCGGATCGGCGTTGCCCGCGGCAACCAGTCGATCGGTAACCTCCTGCAAGACCGGAAAGCCGAGGCTTGCTCGATCCTGCAGCTGGAGGGTGAACCCACCGGCAGTACCTAGTCCTCGAACCGCGGGTGGGTTGAAGATGGCGATCGATGCGCCCGGGACATTCGATGTCCGCTTTCGCGCGGCGGCGATGAGATCCGGTGCCCGGACGGTTCGGTCCTCGAACGGCTCGAAGGCAAAGAAGATCGCCGCAGCATTGGAGCTGTTGGTGCGTGTCGCCCC
>JANQHZ010000886.1 GCA_028282445.1 Candidatus Binatia bacterium
GCGTTTCCCTCGATCACGTCACCGAATCCGATATTCCGATCGCCTCCGAGAAGGCGCAGTTCTTCGATCCACACGTCTCGATCGGCTACGTTTCGTCGCACGAGATGGTCAACATGGTGCGGCGGGTGCCGCCCGCCGTGGCGATGCGCATGGCCCTACTCGGCAAGTACGAGCGCATGTCCGCGCAACGCGCCTACGAGGTCGGACTCGTCACCGAGGTGGTCGAGCACGACCGGTTGCTGACGCGGGCGCGCGAGTTGGCGGAGATCCTGCTCAAGAACGCCCCTCTCGCCCTGTGGGGAACCAAACTAGGAATCCAACAAGGCCTCGGCCTGCCGGTATCGCAAGCCGAGGACATCGCCGCCGGCTACCTCGAAGTCGTCGAACAGTCGGAGGACCACAAAGAAGGCCCGCGCGCCTTCGTGGAAAAACGCAAACCCAACTGGAAGGCCAAGTGAGCTCACCACAGAGGCGCAGAGGACACAGAGATCTCGCGGAGAAAGTCGGCCCCCGAATCGCTCGCGTCGCGAGCAAACTCAGAATGCCGCGATCCCTCCTGGAACTCTCTGTGTCCTCTGCGCCTCTGTGGTGAGATTCAGTCCTTTTTGAGCGCCTCGTAGGCCCTCTGAATTTCGACCGACTTCTCGTGCGCGACCTTCTTCAGGTCCTCGCCGAGGTCGGCGACGCGATCCGGGTGGTACTGCTTCATCTTCTCCCGGAAAGCGCGCGTGACTTCCTCTTGCGACGCGCCCGGGCGGACTCCCAACACTTCGTGGGGATCCATTCCGCGCCCTTCCGCGTCGCGAGAGACCGGCTCCTCCCCGTACTCCTGGGGATCGTCAGAACTGCCCCAGCCGAAGTAGAGGGCGGCCAGCAATACGATCAGGTCGTCGAGGAAGCCGACGGCGGTAGCGTCGGGAATTAAATCGATCGGGCTGCGCAGGTAGAGCAGAGCCAGCGCCAGGATGAGCAGCGGACGCAACAACTGGGTTAGCCCCGCCCAACCCTGCGGGTGTCGCCAGACGTAGTACAGAACCGCCAGAGCGAGCGCCGGCACCAGAAAGCGCCCCATCGATCAGCCCGCGACCGGCTTGCCGGCGAGATGCTCTCGCAAACGTTCGAGGAACGTACACTGCGCCGGCACCATCATGTCGTACGCCCGCTCGATCGGATAGAAACCGCAGACGTCGTTCTCGTCGTCGCCGTTTCGGCACTTGCCTTTCGAGTCGATCAACGGCTCCGATTCCGCGTCGACCGCCGCCCAGAAAGCGTGCACGCGCTTGCGCCCACCCTTCTGAATCACATCGCCTAGCGACCGACGCACGACGACGCCAAGACCGGTCTCCTCCAGCGTTTCACGCACGGCAGCCGCTTCGAGCGACTCGCCGTCGTCGACCAGTCCTTTCGGGATGCCGAAGAGCGGCTTCTGGAAAGAAGCGCCGCGCGGATGAACGAGAAGAACCTCGCTCTCCGCGCGGCGCGTTACGACGCAACCCGAGGAAATGACTTTCGGGCTCAAACGCTGGCGCTCGATCTACTTTCCGAAGCGGTTGAGCGTCGACATCTCGAAATAGTTGTCGTCGAATTCGATATTGGAATCGAAACCCGAGCGCGGCGAGGACTTGATACCGGCGACCGTCGCCTGGTCGCGCTTGATGTTCTCAGCGCACTGAAACGCCATACTCGAGCCCTGGACCCAGTCCTTGGTGCCGTCCGGTCGGGTGACTTCTTTGGGGATGAAATTCATCACCTGGTAGGTGTTGAGCAACTCGCCCTTCCAGCTGTACTTCGAGTTCCACGACCCCTGGTAGGTGATCTGATCGATGTAGATCTCCATCTTGCCGTAGAGGTAGTACTTGTCCTTCGGCACCGCCTCGAGCACCCAGTGCGGCCGCAGCGCCAACGCGCCCGTCGCGGACGCCCAGGGGACACCCTCCCAGCCTTCCTTCATGTAACCGATGAACGGCAGGTCCGGCCACTGCGCGCGCCAGCCGCCATCCTCGAGCCACTCCAGATTCGCCTTATTCTCCAAGCTGAGCGGATCGATGATGCGCAGCATGTCCTTGCTGCCCTTCAAGGTCCAGCTGAAGTCCTCGGGCTTGCCGTCGAAGAACGGACCGTCGTCCTGACTCATGTCGGATCCGAGGAAACCGTCGGATCGATTGGCGGGACTCACCGCGCGAACACGGCGAAGCGCCGGCACGAACGACCACGAAGAGTCGCGCTTGGTCGGATCGCGATAACGCCAAGAGAGTGCGGCAGTGCCGTTCAAGTCGACCGGCGTTTTCACGACGGTGAGGAACTGATTGAGCAAGTTGAGCGGGTTCTCCTCGCGGTCGGCGACGGGAACCCCGTCAAAGTAGCGAAAGCTCGCGACGACGTCGGTACGCCGCTCGAGCCCGCGGCGATTGACCCAGTTGACTTGCGACTCGTTGGTGGCGTTGCCGAAGTACCAGGTGCGGTAGAAGAAGTTCCAGATCACCTTGGACGCTGCATTCGGATCGTTCTCGTCGATCGTCGGGAACGGAAAACCGAGCACGTAGGCGGGCTGTTTGCCGGTGGCCTTCTCGATCACCTGACCTTCGGCTCCGATGTCGTACTTCCCCTCGTTCGCCTTGGTGGCTTCGAAGAAATCCTCCGGCCACACGAAGAAGTCCTTGGGCCAGGCGACGATCGGGTTGATGTAGTCGCCTTCCTTGTAGTGCTTGAGGATCTCCGGCGGCAGTTTACCGTCCGCCAGCTGCCAGGTCTGCTGATTCAGGATCATGCCCGGCTTCAGTTCTTCGCCCGCCACTCCCGAAGTCACCATGGAAGCAGCAAAAATCAGTGCGCCGATCGACGCGCACGTACGGCGTATCAAAAGCATTCGTATCCCTCCCTGAGTTGTCCCAGCCATGATCATGGCCGGAAGTTCGAGTCTACCCAGACCTCCCAAGAAAAATCCAACCTGGACGCGTTCGCCACCGCGCATCCGGCGCCACATGGACACCCCAGGGCATCCAGGCTAGAGATCGCGATTGGCCAAGGAGGGCATCATGAAGATTGGAATCAACGTCGGTTATTCCGGTTCGACCATGTCGGTCAACATCGACATGATCAAACAAGCGGACGAGTTGGGACTGGATTCGGTCTGGACGGCTGAAGCGTACGGCAGCGACGCGGTCACCCCGCTGGCGTGGATCGCCGGGCAAACGAAGCAAATCAAAGTCGGCACGGCGATCATGCAGATCCCCGCCCGAACCCCCGCGATGACCGCGATGACCGCCACCACCCTCGACCAACTCTCCGGCGGCCGTTTTCTGCTCGGCGTCGGGGCATCGGGTCCCCAGGTCGTCGAGGGATGGCACGGTGTCGCCTACGGCAAACCGATGAAACGGACCCGAGAGTATATCGAGATTCTGCGCAAGATCTTCGCGCGCGAGGCCCCACTGACTTACGAGGGTCCACACTACCAGATTCCCTACCAGGGCGCCGACGCGAGCGGCCTCGGCAAACCTCTGAAGAGCATTCTGCACGGCCGTCAGATACCGATCTACGTCGCCGCAATCGGCCCCAAGAGTGTTCAACAAACCGCCGAGATTGCCGACGGATGGCTGCCGATCTTCTTCTCTCCCGAGCGCGCCCTGCCGATCTATCAGGAGCGCATCGAGGCCGGGTTCGCCAAGGCCGGCAACGGCAAGGGGTACGGCGAATTCGACATCGCCGTGAACCCGACCGTCATCCTCGGCGACGACGTCCAGGCCGGGATCGACATGCTGAAGCCGATGCTGGCGCTCTACGTCGGCGGTATGGGAGCGCGGGGCAAGAATTTCTACAACGATCTCGCTTGCCGCTACGGTTTCGAGGGCGAGGCGAAGACGATTCAAGACCTCTACCTCGACGGCAAGAAGAAGGAAGCCATCGCCGCCGTTCCGAACGATCTGGTCGACGAAGTCGCCTTGATCGGCCCGGTGGAACGAATCCGCGATCGCTTCGCGATCTGGAAGGAATCCCCGGTCACCACCATGATCTGCGGCGTCGTCCAGCCCGACGTCATCCCGGTGCTGGCCGAGCTCAACGGCTAATCCCTGCGCTTGCCCCGGGTGGGGGTGCGTAAACGGTCTTCAACGGTACAATCCTTACATCGATCGCCGTGGAGCGGCCGGCGCCGCTCCCGGCCAAATCCACTCACAGGAGGAATAGACCATGGCAATCCAAGTTGGGGATTCGATCCCTGCCGATATCAAGCTAAAGGAGATGGGAGACGGTGGACCGCAGGACGTCACCACCGGGGACCTCTTCACCGGAAAGAAGACTGTCGTCTTCGCCGTTCCGGGCGCTTTCACCCCGACCTGCTCGATGAAGCATTTGCCCGGCTTCGTCGAGAAGGCCGCCGAGATCAAAGGCAAGGGGGTCGACGAGGTCGTATGCCTGTCGGTCAACGACGCCTTCGTCATGGGCGCCTGGGGCAAGGACCAGGGTGCGGACGGCAAAGTCCGGATGGTCGCCGACGGTAACGGTGACTTCACCAAAGCCGTCGGACTGGCGATGGATGCCAGTGGCTTCGGTATGGGGGAACGCTCTCAGCGCTACGCGCTGATCGTGAATGACGGCAAGGTGGAACACAGCCTGGTCGAACCCGGCCCGGGCCTCGACGTGTCGAGCGCCGAATCGGTACTGAGCAAGCTGTAGAACCGGCGGGCCCGGGGCGCGGTCGGACCGACGACCGACGCACCGGGCCCCGCGCTCTCCCCCCGCTTCCGATCCATGAAACGCAAGCACCCCTGGCGCAACACCATCGTGACGCTCGGATTCCTCGTTCCGGTGTTCGCCTACGTCATCTACTCGAGCTTCCAGGTCAGCGACTTCGAGTGCACGGTTTGCATGGACTTCGAAGGCCGAAGCGTCTGCCGGACCGTCACCGGCAAGACCGAAGTCGAGGGTCTACGCACGGCCATCGATAACGCCTGCGCCCACCTATCGTCGGGCGTCACCGACACGCTGCGCTGTCAACGCACCACTCCACGCAGCGCCACCTGCCGTCCGCTCGGCTGAGCGCTCTCGTTCGGAACCGCCGCCAACGAAGAAGGCGGCGCCCCCTGCCGGAAGCGCCGCCTTCGCATTGCGTCGTCCTGCGGACGAGCCCATCAACTAATCGCGGTTGTTGACCTCCACGCTGTCGTTGACGATATCGTTGCGCCCGTCGTCGGCGGTGACGGTAGCGGTGAACGGCAATGCGGTTCCGTTCGGTGTATCCGCAGCGACGTCGTGATTGAGCTTGATCGTCTCGTTACCCGGCCCTTTGAAGGTCGGGAAGACCCAGGTCATGGTCACGATCCCGTCCTCCGTGACGACCGTATTCGGCCCGGGAATCGCCGAGGTCAGGCTCGCGGCCTCCGGCCCGGTCAGGGTCAGAACCACGTTCTCGGCTTCGCCGCGGCCGCCGTTGACGATCGAGATACTCGAGCGCAGCCGTCCAGGCCGGCCGCCTGCGATGGTGACGCGGTTCGGCATCGTCAGCCTCACGGACAGTCGGCCTGCGTTCGACGAGTTGCCCGGGCGCACGCTGCCCTGGAAGGTGCCCTGCGCCGAGTTCCCAGCGTCGTCCACAACCGTCACACGATTGGTGAGACTGATGCCCGGAGCCGCGTCGTCGCCCAGTTGCGCCTTGATCACGACCAGAGTCGAGGCTCCCGATGCGAGCGAGGGCACCTCGAAGTCGAGCAGATTGCCGTCGACCTCGTTGGGCGGCGGCACCGATTCGACGAAGTCGAGCGCCGGCGGCAGCGCGTTGCTGATGACAATGCCGGTCGCCACCTGTGGGCCCTGGTTGCGTAGCTTGATCATGTAGACGACTTCTTCGACGACGCCGATGCGCAGCGATCGGGGCGCACCGGTCAAGCTGAAGGCGTAGGGCGAGGTCTGGCCGACCTCCTCGGCGTACACGGTGACCTCGTTCCCGCTCGCAAGCCGACCACCGTCGTCGGTGACCCAAGCGCGCACCGGCAGCAACGTGCCGTCGAGAACCAATGGGTCGGTGACCTTGAACGTCGCGAAGATCCGATCCGCGGAGCTCGAGAACATCGGCCCGATCGTCCACGAGAAAGCCGAGCCGCCATCCGGAGCCGGGCTGGAAAACTCGAAGTCGAGACGGGGATCCACATCGGCGTAGACCACCACCCCGGTCATGTCTTCCTCGCTCAGGTTCGCGAAGGTAATCGCGTACACGACCTCCTCGTCGAACCCGATCGGGTCCGGCAAGTCGTCGATCGACATACTGAGAGAAGCCGGGTCGGCCGTCTGTGTATCCTGATAGCTGCGCGCCACCCGCCCGAGGCTGTCGGTCGCCTCGACGAAGTTGCGGATGATGACACCGGCCCTGGTGTCGGTGTCCACCTGGGCCTCCACCGTGATGGTGAAGCTGCTATTCGCCGGCACCCTACCGATCGTCCAGCGATCGTCGGTGCCGCCGTCTGCCGGTGGAACCGATGATAGAACATTGATGTTGGGATCGAAAAGCTCGCGAATGATCACGTCGCGCAGCGCTTCGTCATCCGTATTGGAGATGGTGATCTCGTAGTTCAGAATATCGCCGGGCTCGACCGGATCCGGCGAATCCAGCTTGATCAAGCTCAACGACAAGTCGGATTGGACCGTAACCGCCAGATCCGGACCGAGCTCGGTCACCATGATCGGCGCGATCGACGAAATGTCGTATCCCGAGAGCACAATATCGGTGCCGTCGGTCAACCCGCCGTCGACTGCGACGGTAAACGAGACGGCGCCGCCGCCGCTATTCGGCAAGTCGACCGAGCTCCACGTGATGAGCCCGCTTCCACCGAACCCTGGGTCCGAGGTAGGTGCCGGCTTGGCATCGACGAACACCGTCCCCGGCGGAGTCGTTGCCGTCACAGTGATTCCAACGCCCAGTCCGCCGGCGTTGCTGTAAGTCAGGATGTAGGTCAGGAGCGATCCAGGCGCGACCGGGTCCGCGCTGGCCGACGCCATGATCTCGAGGACAGGCGGCGGCTCAGTCGGGGTCGGCGTCGGCGTATCCGTCGGCGTATCGGTCGGGGTAAAGGTCGGCGTCGGCGTCGGGGTGTCGGTCGGCGTCGAGGTTGGCGTGAACGTAGGCGTCTCGGTCGGGGTGTCGGTCGGCGTCGACGTCGGCGTATCCGTCGGTGTGATCGTCGGCGTATCGGTCGGCGTCGGCGTCGGCGTATCGGTCGGCGTGATGGTTGGCGTGTCACTCGGGGTCGCGGTCGCCGCAATCAGCGTGACGTTCATGGTGCCGTCGAAACCGGACACCGGCGGAATGGGTATACCGTCGGGATCCTGCGCGATCTGATTGGTGTTGATCAGCGGGTACGACCCGGGCAGTGCCCCCGGCAGGATGTCGAAGGTACACGTGTAGAGAAGTCCGTCAGGAATCGGGCTGTTGTCGAGCGGCGGGCCTTGGATGAACACACGCAGCGTCGACTGGTTGCCCACGATGCTGACGATGCCGGCGGAGATCGCCTTGCCTTGCGCGGGGTTCGACACGCAATTGGCAGGATCTACCGACAGCACCGTGTTGTCGAAGGTGATGT
>JANQHZ010000892.1 GCA_028282445.1 Candidatus Binatia bacterium
GTTCGTTCTTGAAGTAGGCGAGCTCGGTACGAATGATCGGCTCGCCGGTCAGTCCGAGATGTCGCGCGAACTGCGAAGGGATCGCCCAAGTGCCGGTGATGCCCGTAACCTGGGTGTGAATGTGCTCCTGGAGGGTCACCCCGAGGGTGGTGACGGTGTTGCCGATCGGGTGACCGCCGTCGATACCTCGTACCGGGAAGTCCTCGTTGACGAAGCTCGTAACCTGGGGTGTGTCGAAGAAGGTGTAGTAGTGGGCGAAACCGAAAGTGGCCTCGCCGACGACCGGGATCTCGGTGTTGAACTTGAATTGGAAGCCGCCGCGCGAGTTCTGCAGGGTGCGCGATGGCGGGTCCTGCGTGTCGAACTGAGTGGCGCTCGGCTCACCCAAGTTGGGCAAGGCCCACGGCGAACCCTTGATGTTGATGCCGGGGAACCAACCGACGGCGTCGTCGATTGCCCAGTAGGCCTCGATGTAGGCTTCGTAGATGCCGAGCGACGAGAGACGCAGCTTGTCGAGGTCGCCGAGGTAGTAGTTCAAGCGCAGCATGTCGAGCGGAACGCGCCGCTCGTCGAGCGGAATCAGGAATCCGCCGAAGCCGTTATCGACCGGGTTGATGTTGTCGAGCAGTCGGAAGGCGTCGGTCTCACCCCACACCAGAATCTGCCGACCGAATCGGACGAACAGGTCCTCGACTTGGAAGTCGACGAACGCTTGAAAGAGACGGTTGCGGTTCGACAGCTTGTTGCGCAGGTTGCGTCGAAAATCGAGCAGCCGGACATTGCCGGTGGTCGGGTCGACGGTGGCTTGGACGCTGTTGCCGGAGAACTCGGGGACGTTGGCGTTTGGCAAGCTGGAGTCGCCCGGAAAGTGGTACTGTTCGTGGGTGCGAAAGGCCTTGGGGCCGAAGTCGTAGATGTGGTCGCCCTCGCCGCGGTAGATCATTTGGTAGCGCATGCGGGAGATGTCGAAGGGCAAGTAGTGGAGCAGTTTGAGAGGTCCGAAGCCCTCCTCGTAGAGGCGTTGGATGTCGTGCTTCAACTCGACCTCGAGGAAGTATCGCATCTGCCGGAGTTGGCCGGACTTCGAGATCGGAAAGGTCAACTTGCGGTAGAGTTGGCCGGCGTTCTCGCCCGGTCCGACTTTGAGAATCGTCCGGTCGGTATCCTGGGTTTGGATTCGTGCCGATTGGTAAGCACGAAGGCCGAGGCTGATCTCGCCCTTGGTGTCCAGACTAGCCGCACGAGTCTCGGTTCCCACCGCCACCAGCGCCAGAACGGAGAGGCAAACAACGCCTCGTAGCTGCAACACGCGCCACATCATACAATGACCCTCCTTTTGAGACCTCGTCGCCCAAACCCCCCCGGGTTTTGTGGCTCGGCCGCCGCGCGACCCATATTCGAATGACTTTGAAGTTGTCAAGCCTTACACGTTCGGTCGCGCTATTCGGGACCGTTGCAATTCAATGCTTTGCGGCGACGCCGGCGCGCTCGCTCGAGGATCACGCATCGCATTGGCGACCGATCGTCATCTCCGCCAACGACCTCGACTGTCTGATCGGCGCTGAGCGCGACAACGTCGCCGTGTTTTCGTGCGCATCGAACTGCGAGGCGATCCCGTGGCAGCTCGACGAGCGCGATGCGGCAGGGGGGTACGCCTTGACCTCCGGTCCGATGGCGAATCCGGATGTCGAGCCTGGACGGGTCGATCGCAACGACGAGATCGCGTTGATGTGGTCCGATGCCGGCGACCGAACCTCGCGGGCGATCGCGGGCGATCCGAGTTGTGCCGAAGAGGTCTCGATCCAACTCGGAAACGATCGCCGATTCGTCTACGTCACCCGCTTCGCTCACCAAGCACCTCGATCGAAACGGCGTTATGTCGAGTACGACGTCGATGCCGACCGGATGAGTGGCGACACGGTGATGGTCGGCTTTGGTGCATCGACTCCCCGTGACCTCGCGTTGCGGCGCGGACCAGCGGCCGGCCGCGATCTTCTGGATCGCCTCAGCATCCGTGCATATGCTCGTTTCTTTGGCGTTTTCCCGCTCCAACGCGACGAGGACGACATCCTGTCGGTGTACGAGGCCTGGAAGGCGGGGCCGATTCGGGTGATCCGGCGGGAACGCAAGTGGGTTCGCCTCGCGTTCGGATTTCGGACGCCCTACATGAAGACGGAAACGATGTTCTATCGGGATTTCGCTCGGCTTCCGGTGACCATGCGGCTGAACTACCCACCGGCTTCCCTGCTGTCGGCGATCGAGATCCGTGCGGTGCTGGATTTCGTCAACCTCCGAGGCTGGCAGCTGTGGGTTCAGGGTGGCGGGCCCGCCCGGACGGTTGGCGAGGTCGATCGCGCGACTGCAGCTCGGCTCTCTAGGGTCGACGACGCTTCGGTTCTGGCTCTGCGCGGTGCCGACGCAACCCTGGCGTTGGTCCTCCGGCTCGGCCCCAGCCTGCGATCGCTGAGCAAGACGGTCTCCTATTTCGAAGGCGACGATCCGATGCCGCCGGAGGAGTTTGTCGGAGCCTTGCCGGCCATCGGATTCACTCTCAGCCGATGGGGCGAAGTCGATCGGGGACGACACCACTTCGTTGCGGAAAGTTATGCATTGCCGGGGGGATACGACCCGGAGCGCTTCGCCCGGGAGATCGACCTGGTGCCGTCGATCGACGTTCGACCTCACTAGATACCGGCGCCGTCATCGAGATGGGCCGGTTGACCCGATACCGGCCGATCATTTAGTGGATTGGCCCGTACTCATGGGCAACACCGGAAATGCAGAAGGTCCGCGGCATGCCGTGGCGGTGATCGGCGGCGCCACGGCGGGCGCGGAGGCGGCTTCGATTCTGGCCGAGCGGGGGGTCCTGTGTGCGGTTTTCGAGCAGAACCCGAGGCCTTTCGGAAAGATCGAAGACGGGCTGCCGCGCTGGCACGATAAGCTGCGTCGCAAGGAGTACGACACGATCAGCGGCAAGCTCGACCACCCGCTGATCCATTTCGTGCCGCTAACCAAAGTCGGTGACGACGTGGGGCTCGCCGAGTTGGCGGGCGAGTGGGGATTTTCGGCCGTGATTCTGGCGAACGGCGCCTGGCGCGACCGGCCGTTTCCGGTCGAAGGGGCCGACGCCTTCCTCGATCGCGGATTGGTCTACCAGAATCCCTTCATCTATTGGTTCAACCACTTCATGGAGAAGGCGTACGACGGGCCGACTTTCGAGGTGCCGGACGGTTCGGTCGTCGTTGGCGGCGGCCTTGCGTCGATTGACGTCGTCAAGGCCCTGCAGGTCGAAGGTGTTCGCCGCGCGCTCGCCGAACGCGGCATCGAGGCCGACGCTCTGGAGATCGAGCATGCCGGCGTGCCGGCAACTCTCGCCAAGTCCGACTTGGAGTGGGGCGATCTCGGACTGCGCGGCGCGGGGCTCTACTACCGGCGCCGCATCGAGGACATGCCGCTCGCCGAGGGGCCGGCCGACGCAGATCCGGCGCGCACCGCGAAGGTCGAAGCGACTCGGCGCAAGATCCTCGAGAAGGCCATGCAGAAGTACTGCTTCGAAGTGTACCCGCTGCACCTGCCCGTCGAGATCCAGTCGCAGGACGATCGCCTCGCGGGGATTCGTTTCCAGAGGACCGAGGTCGTCGATGGCCGAGCGGTCCCGGTCGAGGGAGAGTTCGTCGAGGTCGAGTGCCCGATGGTCGTGAGCTCGATCGGCAGCATCCCAGAGCCGATGCCGGGCGTCGCCCTCGATGGACAACTCTACCGCTTCAGCGATCGGGAGCACGGCAAGCTCGAGGGCTTCGAGTCGGTTTTCGGCACCGGCAACGCGGTCACCGGAAAGGGCAATATCCGGGTGTCGCGCAAGCACAGCGTCGAGATTACGACCTACGTGCTGGAGAGCTTTCTCGGCCTGCGCGAGGGAGATCGCTCCGGCGAGGAGGCGTTGCTCGACAGCGCCGGCTCGGAGGCCCGCGCTTTGGGCGAGCGCGTGGCCGGTTGGGTCGAAGGCCGCACTCCGCTCGAACCGGACGCCATCGCGGCTCTGCTCGGGCGTGTGCGTTCTCGCCAGGGCGAGGTCGCCTACGATGGCGACTACCGCGCTTGGCTCGAGCGGGTTACCCCGCCCGACCTTGGCTGACGGGCGCAGCGCGCCGGGATGGTCCGCGGCATCGCGATCGCTCTACTGGTGCTTGCCGCCGCCCTGGCGGCGGCGCTCTACGTCTGGAACGACCGCCCCGATCTCGAGCGCTACTCGCCGTGGGTTGCCGAGCGCTGGAGGGGCGCGCCGGGGGTAACGGTCAGCTTCCTCGGTGTCTCGACGCTGCTGATCTCGGACGGCGAGACTCATTTGATGACCGACGGATTCTTCTCGCGTCCGTCGCTGTGGGATGTCGCTGTGGGCGAGCTTGCTCCGGACCCGGAACGGATCGGCGACGGACTCGCCAGGGCCGGGGCGCATCGCCTCGACGCCGTGATCGTGTTGCACTCGCACTACGATCACGCCATGGACGCTCCCGACGTTGCGGAGCGTACCGGCGCGGTGCTGGTTGGATCCGAGTCGACGGCGAACATCGCCCGCGGTCGGGGTTTGCCGAATGCGCAGATCGTCGTCCCGGAGGCCGGACTCCCGCTCAGCTTCGGGCGCTTCACGTTGACCATGATCGAGTCGCGCCATCTGCCGCACGGGATCGCGGAGGGGACGATCGCCGAGCCTCTCGTGCCGCCCGCTCGGGCTCTCGACTACAAGCAGGGTAAGACCTATATCGCTCATCTGAGTCACCCGTCGGGCGATATCGCGGTTGTCGGCAGCGCCGGCTTCGTCGAAGGAGCGCTGACCCCGTACCGCAGCGAGATCGTGCTACTGGGCGTCGGCGGTCTCGGCAATATGACGGAGCAGTATCGCGAGACGTTCTATCGTGAAGTCGTCGACCGGCTGCAGCCGACTCGGGTGATCCCGATCCACTACGACGACTTCACACGCCCGCTGTCGCAACCCCTGGCGTTGTTCCCGCGCATCGTGGACGACTTCGACCAGACCATGGAGGAGCTCCAACGGCGCGCGTCGACGATCGGATTCGAGTTGCAGCTCCTACCCCTGGCCGACGCGGTGCTGTTGCTTGACTCCTAGAGCTCCGGCCGAAAAATGGACTCCGGCTGCAAATCGCCATGCATCCGCGATCGCTGCGTCGCGAAACGCTCGACGTATCAAGAGATACGAA
>JANQHZ010000897.1 GCA_028282445.1 Candidatus Binatia bacterium
CGCCGCGCCCTCGCCGACGCCGGAATCGGTGCCGGCGACTTCCAGGCCGCCTTCTGCGGCACGGTCTATTCGGGAGTCGCGGCGGGCCACAAGGTTCTCACCTCCCTCGGCATGACCGGCATTCCGATCGTCAACGTCGAGGCCGGTTGCGCCAGCGGCGCCGCCGCCCTCGACCTCGGAGTGGGCGCGATCCGCGCCGGCCGCTACGACTGCGTGCTCGTCTTTGGCATGGAGAAGATGCCGCGCGGTATCATTCGGTCGACGTTCTTCGAGCCTTGGCGCGAAGAAGCGGGATTGGCGGTGACCCCTGCCTATTTCGCGCTGCGAGCGCAACGCCTGATGCTCGAGTCGGGCGTAACCCGCGAGATGCTGGCGGCGGTATCGGTCAAGAACCATCGTGTCGGGGTTCACAATCCCGACGCGATGTTTCGCAAGGAGTTCACGCTCGAGCAGGTTCTCGACTCCAAGATGGTCTGCGACCCACTGACGCTGTTCATGCTGTGTTCTCCCAACGAAGGCGGCGCCGCCTTGGTATTGCGCCGCGCCACGGGGGCGAACGGCAAGCGCGTGACCGTCGCCGCATCGGCTCTGCGCTCGCACTTGCCGGGCAGCGTACTCGGCGAACACACCCCGCTCGCCGGACTGGTCGACGATACGGCGCCGGCGCCGACGACTCTGGCCGCGCGCGCGGCTTACGACGAGGCCGGCATCGGTCCCGGGGACCTCGACGTATGCGAGGTGCAGGACACGGACTCGGCGCGGGAGCTCAATTCCTACGAGGAGCTCGAGCTGTGCGAGCGCGGCGGCGCCGGCGGTTTCTTCGCAGCGGGCCACACCCAGCTCGGCGGCTCGACCCCGGTCAATCCGAGCGGTGGCTTGCTCTCCAAGGGCGAACCGCTCGGCGCCTCGGGCATCGCCCAGGTCGTCGAGATCTATCGCCAGCTGCGCGGCGAGGCCGGCGCCCGCCAGGTCCCTGGTGCCAAGCTAGGTCTCGCGCACACCGTGGGTCGCGGCGCCAACGCGTCGGCCGTCATCTTGAAGTGCTGAGACTGGCTGGCTAGGGCCGTGCCAGCGGGCTGCGTCATCGCCCGCGAAAGACGGGGTCGCGCTTGTCCATGATCGCCTGGATCCCCTCGCGCGCATCTTCGGTGCCGAAGGTGATTCCCTGCTGCAGCGATTCCAGCTCGAGAGCGTCGTCGAGGCTGTGGCTCAAGCCCTGGTAGATCGCCCGCTTGGCCATCTTGACGGCGACCGGCCCGGCGGTTGCGATCTCGGTCGCCAGCGCGCGCGCCGCCTCGGCGAGGTCGTCTCGATTCACCACTCGGTTGACGATACCCAACTCGGCGGCTTCGGATGCGTCGAAGACTCGACCGGTAAACAACAGCTCGCAGGCAGTCGCGGTGCCGACGAGGCGGGGAAGGGAATAGGTCGCACCCATCCCCGGGTGAATTCCCAGGCGGGTAAAGGTCATCCCCATCTTGGCTTCGCGCGCGGCGATGCGGATGTCGCACCCGAGCGCGAAGCACAAGCCGGCGCCGATCGCGTGGCCGTTGATCACCGCGATGGTCGGCACCTCGAGGTGACGGATGGACAGGAAGCGGCTGTAGAAGTCTTTCGGCGAGCCCTCCATGCTGGGCCCCTCGTCGCTCATGCCGGCGTCGCGCGCCAACATGGCGAGGTTGCCGCCGGCGCTGAACGAACGGCCGGCTCCGGTCACCAGCACGACACGAACCTGCGGATTCGCGCGCAGCTCCGCAACCGCATCGACCATTTCGCGCCCCATGTCCGGCGTCATCGCATTGCGACTGTCGGGGTCGTTGAGAAGCAGTGTCGCAACACCGTCTTCTTCCACCGTTACCTGCAGCTTCTGATAGCTCATGTCGCCGGGGTTAGCGGCTCACGCGCGCGATGTCCAATCGCTCCCGTGCGCCGGCCGGATGCTCGTGCTGCCCCCTTGCCGCCGCCGGATCGACCGAGTAGGGGTTGAGTTTTGTGCTGCTATGAGCCCGCGCGAGAGCACCCTCGCGAGGTGGCAATCAATTGAAAGGAAGACTTTAGATATGGCTCGCAAAAAGCTCGCGATGATTGGCGCCGGCATGATCGGCGGCACCTTGGGACACCTCTCGGTGCTCAAGGGGCTGGGAGATGTCGTGCTGTACGATGTGGTCGAAGGGATGCCTCAGGGCAAGGCTCTCGATCTCCTGGAATCGGGTCCGATCGAGGGGTTCGACGCCAGCGTCACCGGCACCAACGACATGGCCGACATCAAGGGAGCCGACGTCTGCATCGTGACCGCGGGCTTGCCGCGCCGTCCGGGAATGTCGCGCGACGACCTGCTCGCGACCAACGTGAAGATCATGCAGTCGATCGCCGAGGGAATCCGCGATAACGCTCCCGACAGCTTCGTGATCGTCATTACCAATCCGCTCGATGCGATGGTGACGACGATGAAAAAGGTGACCGGCTTTGCCAAGAACATGGTGGTCGGGCAGGCGGGAGTCCTCGATTCCTCGCGCTACCGCACCTTCGTGGCGATGGAGCTCGGCGTTTCGGTCGAGAGTGTGTCGGCGATCGTGCTCGGCGGCCACGGCGACGACATGGTCCCGGTGCGCAGCTTGTGCCACGTCGGCGGCGTGCCGATCGACAAGCTGATCCCGGCCGCACGGCTGGAGGAGATCGAGAACCGAACGCGCAACGGCGGCGGCGAAATCGTCGGCTTGTTGAAGACCGCGTCGGCGTTCTACGCGCCGGCGGCGGCGGCGATCCGGATGGCGGAAGCCTATCTGCTCGACAAGAAGGAAATCCTGCCGTGCGCGGCGCTGCTCGAAGGCGAGTACGGGGTCGACGGCTTCTTCGTCGGGGTGCCGGTCCAGATCGGCGCCGGCGGGATCGAGAAGATCGTCGAGGTCGACCTCACCGACAGCGAGCGCAAGATGTTCGATGAGTCGGTGTCGCACGTGCGCGAGCTGGTCGACGCATCGGAGAAACTTCTCTCCGCCTGAGCGGAAGAGTCGGAGACGGAATGAACGTACACGAGTTTCAAGGCAAGGCCCTCCTCAAGACATACGGGGTCGCGGTTCCCGACGGACGCGAGGTCACCAGTCCCGAGGACGCGGCTGCTGCGTGCAAGGAGCTGGGCGGGACCTGCGTCGTCAAGGCCCAGATTCACGCCGGCGGGCGCGGCAAGGCGGGCGGCGTCAAGGTCTGCAAGAGCCCGGAGGAGGCGCAGGCCTTTGCCGCCGAAATCCTCGGCAAGACGCTGGTGACCCACCAGACGGGCCCGGGCGGGCGCGAGGTCAAGCGACTTCTGGCCGAGGCCGCGAGCGACATCGACCGTGAGTTCTACGTCGGCATCGTGCTCGATCGCGCAACCAGCCGCCTCACCTTCATGGCCTCGTCGGAAGGCGGTATGGAAATCGAGGAGGTCGCCGCCAAGACGCCGGAGAAGATCCTCAAGGCGACGATCGACCCGGCGGTAGGAATGCAAGCCTATCAGGCGCGGCAACTGGCGTTCGGAATCGGCATCCCGAAGGCGTCGGTCGGCAAGGCGGTGAAGTTCATGCTCGGGCTCTACAAGGCCTACATGGAGAGCGACGGATCGATCGCCGAAATCAATCCGTTGGTGCTCACCAAGCAGGGCGACGTGCTCGCACTCGACGCCAAGATGGGCTTCGACGCCAACGCATTGTTCCGCCAGAAGGCCATCCTCGAGCTGCGCGACCTCAATGAGGAGGACGCGAAGGAGATCGAGGCATCCAAATACGATCTCTCGTACATCGCGCTCGACGGCAACATCGGCTGCATGGTCAACGGCGCCGGTCTCGCCATGGCGACGATGGACATCATCAAGCACTTCGGTGGCGAGCCGGCCAACTTCCTCGATGTCGGCGGCGGCGCTACCACCGAGAAAGTGACCGAGGCGTTCAAGATCATTCTGTCGGACCCCAACGTCAAAGGGGTTCTGGTCAACATCTTCGGCGGCATCATGAAGTGCGACGTCATCGCCAACGGCGTCGTCGAAGCCGCCAAGCAGGTGCAATTGCAGCATCCGTTGGTGGTGCGCCTCGAAGGCACCAACGTGGAGATCGGACGAGAGATCCTCGACAACTCGGGGCTCAACATCATCTCCGCGTCGAGCATGTCGGATGCCGCCCAGAAAATCGTCGAGGCGGTCGGCTAAGGGCAGCGTGAAGACGATCCGGCCCGGCGCATCTCGTCGGGCTGTTGCCGGCCTGTGGATAACTACTGGAGAACGCCCCCGTCAGGGGGCGTTCTTGCGTTGACCCCGGGAGCGTGGGCGCAGCCCCCGACGATCCCGCCCTATCGTTCGGTAAGTGTCTAATATCCCGTGGGATCTTCCGCTAGGCACGAATCATTTCGGGTCAACTGAAATCCAGTAACCCCTCAAAAAGCAAAGAGAATGCTGCGCCTGTGGACAATAGGTGGAAATACGTAGTCCAGCGGTGCGGGTGCGAGTATCTCCACTACCCCGGGGCGGAAAGCGCGCGGCCGCCCAATCGGCTGCGGCCGGAGCGGGGCAACTAGCGGCGGTGCGGGTTACAGCTCCTCGCGGATGAAGACGTCGCCCGTGCCCGTGTTGCTGCCGATCCGCCGGTCTCCTCGGTAGAGGTCGACTTGCAGGAAGGAGTCGACCTGGCCGCCCAGGCGCGTCATCGCGATGCCGATGATGTCGGCCGGGTCGAAGAGGTAGAAGGTCGACGGCGTGCGGCATTCGACCTGTTCGGAGTTCTCCAGCTGCAGGCAGCGGGTCAGAAAGCTCGAGTCGAGGTCTCCGACGGTGCCGAGGAACGCGGCGCCGATGTCCTCGAGAGGGTTGCCGTCGGCGTCGAGATCGGTGGTGCCGCGGGGAACCAGGTCCTGGCATTCGAAATTGTCCGGCAGATTCGTTCCACGCAGGAACGAGCACACTTCGACGCGATACTCGCGGGCGGAATCGACCGGTCCGACCAGACACGGTCGGGGTGTGGTGTCGGGTTGGTCGGGATCGGGGACGCCGCAGCGTTCCTCATCGTCGGAAAAGGTGCTTACCGAGCGGCACTCGCCGGATTGGATCGTCCGCGTCTCGAGGGTACTGGCGGGCGGCGCCAGGCCGCGCAGTTGCTG
The DNA here is from genome assembly GCA_028282445.1 of Candidatus Binatia bacterium. Taxonomy (GTDB): domain Bacteria; phylum Desulfobacterota; class Binatia; order HRBIN30; family CADEER01; genus CADEER01. Next base: position 5,125 of record JANQHZ010000897.1, read on the forward strand.
CACGGTAATCGTCGTATCGCTCAGGTTGCGAATCACGGCGCGGGTCGGCTGGACCTCGTTCTCGAAGATGAAGTAGTG
>JANQHZ010000899.1 GCA_028282445.1 Candidatus Binatia bacterium
CGTGACCTTCTTGACCGATCCCATCTGGTCGGCGACGGCGAGCCCGCTCAGCTTCGTCGGCCCCCGCCGGCACGTCGAACCGGGAATCGCCATCGACGACCTGCCGCCGATCGACTTCGTGGTGATCTCGCACAACCACTACGACCATCTCGACCTGGCGACACTCGAAACTCTGGCCGAGCGGGGGCCCGAGACTCGCTTCTACGTCCCCCTCGGAAACGGTGACCTGTTGCGCGGAGAGGGCATCGACAACGTTCGAGAGCTCGATTGGGGCCAGCACGCCGACCACGCCGGTGTCCGGGTCACCTGCCTACCGGCACAGCATTGGAGCCAGCGCGGGCTAACCGACCGCCAGAAGGCGCTATGGTCGTCCTGGGCAGTGATCGGACAAGACCGACGATTCTATTTCGGCGGCGACACCGGATCGTTTGCCGGCTTCGCCGACATCGGCGAGGCGCTCGGCCCCTTCGACCTGGCCGCCGTCCCCATCGGCGCGTACGCTCCGGTCGAGATGATGAAGCCCTTCCACATGAACCCGGAAGAAGCCGTCGCCGCTGGCCGAGATTTGCGAGCGCAAAGACTGGTCGGAATTCACTTCGGGACGTTCGACTTGACCGACGAACCGCTCGACGAGCCCCCGACCCGCTTTCGCGCCGCCGGATCGAAAGCGGGCTACGACGACGAGGACATTTGGGTTCTACGCGTCGGCGAAACGAGGCAATTCTGATGGATAAGGTCGAAAACACTCCCGCACCTGGCTGGGAAGAGCTGCGCGAGATCGACGCGCAGGCGATGGTCGAAGCGCGGCTGCAAGTCCACTACGCCGCCCAGCTCGCCGCCGCCGTCGGCGCGGCTTTGCTCGAAGCGCGCCCCGACGACAGTCACCCCAACCTCGGCTGGCACCAGCCTCGCCGCGCTCTCACCGGGCGCATCGTCCCAGGACAGCCCCGCTTCGCCGCGGCACTCCAGCTACCGTCGCTGCGGCTGGCGTTGCACGCGGAAGACGACACCGTCGTCGATGAGACGGAGCTCGCCGGAGCATCCCTGCACGACGCGAGCCGCTGGCTCACGCAAGCTGTCGCAAAACTCGGAGCCCCGATCGCGCCCAACGCCCTCGCAATGCCGCTCTACGACATCCCCGACCACCCCGTCGCTTCGGGACGGCCATTCTCATCGGTCGAAGGCTCACATGGCGAAGCGCTCGAACAACTCGCGCGCTGGTACGCGAACGCCGACCGCGCCATTGCAGCGCTGCAAAGCCGCACGCCGCAATCGTCGGAGGTTCGCTGCTGGCCTCACCACCTCGACATCGCCACGCTGGCAACTGTCGAAACCGATGCAGGCGGGAACGGCGTCAAGACCATCGGTGTCGGTCTATCGCCGGGAGATGAATCTTACCCCGAGCCGTATTGGTACGTTTCACCTTGGCCGTATCCCGATCGCGTCGCTGCGGAGAGATTGCCTCTGCCGCAAGGCTCGCATTGGCACACGGCCGGTTTCACTGCCGCCGTCTTTCCGGCTCGGCCACTCCTTCGGACGAGCGACGCAACCGAACAATCGATGCGAGTCCAACAGTTCTTGACGGACGCGTTCAGCGCGAGCCGCAAACTGTTGGAGTAGCGCCCGCCACCGAGACGACGAAACTCAAGAGGCGCCGTTCGCGTACGCGACGAATGCGCACAGCGTAAGCAACGCCAACGCCGGAACCGACTTGACGGCCGAATCGCCGACCTTGACGTGAGCGGCAATGGCGACGAGCATCAAGGCTCCGAGTGCCGTGCCGGCGAAGGCGGCCACCGAGGGATACCAGATCCCCACGATGAGCAGAGCCGCGAGCGAGAGCTTTGCCGCCCCAGTGAGCTTCCGAACCCAATCCGGAAACCCATAGGCGCGGAACTCTTCGGCGAGGTTGGCCGCCCCGTTAGGTCGATACGCGGTAGCCATTGTCGGCCTCAGAACCCAGACATTGAATATCCCGGCCGCAATCACCAATTGCGACATCGTTGCCAGACTGTGCATCGTATCCTCCACCTGTTCTTCGTCTTGGGCCGCGTGCCGATTTCGGTGACAGCGGCGGAATGTCGTTCAAGCTCGACGGATGCCGGTCAGTTCAACATGCTGCGGAGCATCCACGCCGTCTTCTCGTGAACCTGGAGCCGCTGCGTCAATAGGTCGCATGTCGATTCGTCGTTCGACTTCTCAGCCAGCGGAAAGATCTCTCGCGCGGTCCGCACGACAGCCTCGTGCCCCTTCACCAGGTGCGCGATCATCTCGGTCGCGCTGGGTACCTCGCTCGCCTCTTCGACGGAAGTCAGCCGGGAGTACTCCGCATAGCTGCCCGGCGCATACGCACCGAGCGCGCGGATTCTCTCGGCGATGAGATCCACCGCCTCGGCAAGGTCGGTGTACTCCTGCTCGAACATCAGATGCAGCGTGTTGAACATCGGACCGGTAACGTTCCAATGAAAATTGTGGGTCTTGAGGTAGAGGGTGTAGCTATCCGCCAATAGCCTCCCGAGCCCGGCCGCGATGTCCTGGCGATCTCGTTCCGAAATTCCAATCTCGATGTTCATCATCCGGGATTCTCCTCTGGTTGGTTCTCCCCTGAGACGAGAGCCGCCTTCCGCCGGGGGGGAGCGGACGACGACTCACGTCGCTTCGGGTTGGGGGAGGTGTTTCTATCGACGCGACCGGAAATCGATCCGCCCCTGAGGCGAGGCGAGACCTTGTTTCTCCGGAACCGCTGTCTTTCCAGTATTGTGCCCCCCCGTAGCGATCCGTCAAGTTCTGTCCAGACAAAAACTTACATCGAGGGTTCTCCGTTCGCGGATCGGCGCAGCTTCACATTGTGGAGATCGCCTAAGTCCCCGATTTCCATGATGTTGGGCCGGCGATTCCAAAAAAAAGGAGGAGGAGCCGGTCGGCTCCTCCTCCTTCATGGCGGGTTCCCGTTGGACGAGATACTCAGGCGGCATCCTGCGCCGAGTCGCGGTGCTGCTCGACCAGACGCTCGAATTCGGCAGCCTCGATGACCTCTTTCTCGAGAAGAACCTCGGCCAGTGAGTCGAGCAAGGCGCGCTTGCGGCGAATCAGGCGAATGACGCGGTCCATGCGCCGCTCCATTAGCTTCTTCATCTCCTCGTCAAGCGCCTGTGCCGTCGCCTCACTGTAGGGTCTGGGGCCCTCGCCGGCGAGCTGATCGCCGAGGAACGCCCCGCGTCGCTTTGGATAGGTGAGCACACCAAGGGTGTCCCCCATGCCGTACTCCAGCACCATCGACTGCACGATTTCGGTCGCTCGCTGCAGGTCATTGTGAGCGCCCGTCGAGATCTCTCCGAAGATCACCTGTTCGGCGGCGCGCCCGCCGAGGAGGACGTCCACCTTCGCTTCGAGCTCCTCGCGAGTCATGAGGTAGCGATCCTCCGTCGGTAGCTGCTGAGTGTAGCCCAACGCAGCGAGGCCGCGCGGAACGATCGAGATCTTGTGCACCTTGTCGCTACCGGGAGTGAAGGCGGCGACCAGGGCGTGGCCGAGCTCGTGGACCGCAACCGTCCTCTTCTCCTTCGGAGTGATCAATCGATTCTTCTTCTCCAGCCCGGCTACGACACGATCGATCGCTTCGTCGAAGTCGGCCATGGAGACGTCGGCTTTGTCCCGGCGGGCGGCCAGCAGAGCCGCCTCGTTGACGATGTTGGCGAGATCTGCGCCGACAAAACCCGGCGTCCGTTGCGCCAGGATCCCGAGGTCGACGTCGGGCGCGAGCTTCACTCCGCGCGAATGAACTCGAAGAATCGCTTCGCGTCCGATCCGATCCGGCCGATCGACCAACACCTGGCGGTCGAAGCGTCCCGCGCGCAGAAGCGCCGGATCGAGGACTTCGGGCCGGTTGGTGGCCGCCAAGATGACGACTCCAGCGGTGGTGTCGAAGCCGTCCATCTCGACCAGCAGCTGGTTCAAGGTGTTCTCACGCTCGTCATGGCCACCCACCATTCCGCCGATTCCGCGCGCCTTCCCGAGCGCATCGAGCTCGTCGATGAAGACGATGCAAGGCGCCTTCTTCTGCGCTTCGGAGAAGAGATCTCGCACGCGAGCCGCTCCCATTCCGACGAAGAGCTCGACGAACTCGGATCCGCTGATCGAGAAAAATGGCACCTTGGCTTCGCCCGCGACGGCTTTCGCCAACATGGTCTTTCCAGTTCCCGGGGGCCCCACCAGGAGCGCCCCGCGCGGCAGTTTCCCTCCGAGAGCGCGGTACCGCTCGGGTGTAGCGAGAAACTTGACGATCTCGGTCAGCTCGTCCTTGGCCTCTTCCTGCCCGGCGACATCGGCGAAGGTGATCCCCGTCTGGTCCTCGGCGACGATCTTCGCCTTGCTCTTACCGAGGGACATCACTCCCCCTTGCGCAGGGTTGAATCGCTTCATGATGAAGAACCAAGCACCTACGAAGATCAGAACCGGAGCGATCCAGCCCACCAGGGTGAGCAGCGGGCTCGGGTTGCGACCGATAAACTCGACGCCGTTCGCCTCGAGCACCTCGACCAAGCCGTCGTCCGGGATCCGGGCAGTGGAAAAGATCTTTGGCGACTCCCCTTCCACCCCGCTCGCGCGGTAACGCCCCTGAACGGTGGAGTCGGAAACCACCACCCGCTCGATCTTGCCGGCCGCAATATCGCGCTTGAATTGGGAGTAGCTCAGCTCCTCTCCCGCCGATGCACCGAATAGCCGAATCACCGCCAACGCCATGGAAGCGATCAACACAGCGCGCAGCCACGGGGGCGCTACTGGTATCTGCGGGGTGGGCGAGTTCGATTGATTTGACTTGGATTTTTGGCTCATATGCAGCCCTTCCTGTCTATTCATACTGGCCACGACCGGCGCCCCGTCAACCTCTGTCCGGACAAGATTGGACCGAGGGGTCGATGGAGTTCCGCGACATAGACGCCGCCCGGCGCCTGCCCATTCACACGGGAGCCATCTGCCAGCCCGTCTACGCCCCTCTGGCGCCGTCCCGAGCGCGAGCTCGTTTCGTGCAAGAACGGCAGCGAATCGCCCCCTCGCAATCCATTCAAATTGGAGGGATGCCCGGTTTCGGAGGGGCGGCGCCAGGCGCTAATCTAGCAGAGAATGGCTTCCAAGCTCGCAACACGCCGCGGCTACCTGCTCCCACTGGCGGTCGGCGTCATCGGCATCGCGCTTTCCGTCACCTTCTGGCGCCATCTGCTCACCGAGAGACGCCAGCAGCTACTGCAAGCGACCGTCGAGGCCGCGGTGCAGACCGAAGAAGTCCTCGAGCTCGGTTTGGTTCGCCAAATGGAGATCCTACGGGGCCTGCGCGACCTGTGGAGTACCTTCGATCTGCGTCCGATGCCGGAGTGGCGGGCCGACGTCAACGCTCGGGTCGACCGGATCGCCGGCCTCGAATCTCTGGCCTGGGTGGATCTCGACGAGCCCCGAAAACGGATCGCGGCGGGGACCGAGCAATCTCCCGAGGAGCTCCAGATCGACGTGGAAGAGGCTCGCCGACACTTCGAGCAACCTTATCTGGCGCCCCCCGCCCCGGGATCCGCGCGCCCTTCGGAGTACAGAGTCTTCTTGCCGGTGCGGACGCCGGACGATCACGCCGGCGTCCTGGTCGCGCACCTCGATGCGCGCAGCTTTCTCGAGTATTCGCTGCGCGCGAGGCCAGCGTACTACGCGGTTTCGGTGCGCTGGGACGACACCGAGGTCTTCTCCCGGGGTGAGCCCTCGCGAGACCCGTCCACGAGCTGGTGGGAAGTCGCCGACTCCGTAGAGCTGCCGCTCAGCGGTCAGTGGCATGTCACGCACCGGCCGACACCGGAGCTCGTAGCACTGCGCTTGAACAAGACCCCCCATTACCTGCTCGGCTTCGGCATCGCTCTCTCCATCGCGTTGACGCTGGCGGCACACCAATTCCGAACGATCTCGCGCCAGGCTCGCTCTCTCACCGCCACCAACCGGGCACTCGAAGCTCGGGTCGCCGAACGGACGCGCGACCTCCAGACCGTGATCGCGGACCTGGAAACCTTCAACTACTCCGTATCCCACGATCTGCGATCTCCTCTCAGCGCAATTCTCAACTTCGTCGCGGTTCTGCGCGAGGACTACCGCGAGCGCCCACTCGACTCCGGCGGTGTCGCAATGCTCGACCGTGTCGGACAGAGCGCGCGTCGCGCCGCCGACCTGCTCGAGGACTTGCTTCAGCTGTCGCGTGCCGGCCGCGCGCCATTGAGCCCGGAGCAAATCGACATGGCGGCGGTCGCCCGCGAGTGCTTCGCTCAAGTGCGGGAATCCGAAGGCGGAGCCGACGTCGACTTCGGAGTCGACACCCTCCCGGTAGTGGTCGGCGATCGCGATCTACTTCGCAACGTGTTCGCCAACCTCTTCAGCAATGCGATCAAGTACTCGCGGCACCGAGATCGGCCGCAAATTCGAGTCACCGGTCGAGTCGAAGATGACGAATGCGTCTACGAGGTAGCGGACAACGGCACCGGCTTCGACATGCAATTCGTCGACAAAGTCTTCGGTTTGTTCGAGCGACTGCACTCGCAAGAACAAGTCCCGGGCACCGGAATCGGCTTGGCGATCGTAGTGCGCATCGTGAAACGCCACGGCGGACGCACTTGGGCCGAGTCGTCGCCCGGCGCGGGCGCCCGGTTCTACTTCTCAATCCCGCACGGAGAGGCGGCGGCATGAGTGCAGCTTCGATCCTCATCGTCGACGACGACCGCAATGAAGTCGACATCGCCCTGCGTGCAATCGGTCGGTCCGATCTCGACGTCAAGGTCGAGATCGCTCGAGACGGCGTCGAAGCGCTCGCAGCGCTCGGGCTCGAGTCGAACGGCAACCCATCAAGCCGCCGCCACCTGAGGGTGGTCTTTCTGGACATCAAGATGCCCAGACTCAACGGCTGGGAAGTTCTGCGCCGGATTCGCGAGGACTCACGAACCAGCGACCTACCTGTCGTCGTGCTGTCATCGTCCGACCGCGACGAGGATATTCAGCGCAGCTACAAGCTCGGAGCAAACGGCTTTATCGTCAAGCACGTGGACCCTCGCAGCCCGGGACAATATCTGGCGGACGCTGCGCGCTACTGGGTGGAGCTGAACCAGCTCCCGCGGTACCATGGTCGACGATGAGCCCGCCTACCGTCCTCGTCGTTGACGACGACGCAGACTTCAGAGCCAGCATTCTAGCGCTGTGCGCGCGAGAAGACTTTGCCACCGCCGAAGCGCATACGCTCGAGGAAGCCAAAGGAGTCGCTAAGCGCATACGCCCCGACGTCATTCTACTCGATCTGGTGCTACCGGACGGACGCGGCCTAGACCTCCTCGATGAGGGCGACCTCGCCGAGCGTACGGAGTTCGTGGTCATGACGGGCTACGCCGATACGGAGAGCGCCATCGCGGCGCTGCGCGAGGGCGCTCTCGACTATCTTCCGAAACCCGTCGACCGACCGCGACTACAGAGCATCTTGGCCAACGTAGCGCGCACCCGCGTCCTCAAGAGCGAGGTATCCGAGCTGCGAGCAGAGCTACGAGATGTCGGCAGGTTCGGCGCCATCATCGGGCGATCGGAATCGATGCAGCGAGTCTACGATCTGATCTCGCGAGTAGCACCGACCGAGAGCACCGTGTTCGTTACCGGTGAAAGCGGCACCGGCAAGGAACTGGTCGCCGAGACCATCCACCGCCTCAGCCGCAGAAGAGCGAAGCCATTCCTGGCCCTGAATTGTGGGGCGGTCTCCCCCAATTTGATCGAGAGCGAGCTCTTCGGTCACGAGAAGGGCAGCTTTACCGGGGCCGACCGCCGCCGCATCGGCTACTTCGAAGAAGCCAGCGGGGGAACGCTCTTCCTCGACGAGGTCACCGAAATGCCGGTCGACCTGCAGGCGACGCTGTTGCGAGTCCTGGAAACCGGCTCGATCACACGCGTCGGCGCAACCTCGCCGATTTCGGTCGACGTGCGTGTGGTGGCGGCCTCCAATCGAGATCCAAAAGAGGCTCTCGAGCAAGGGGCATTGCGCGAGGACCTGCTGTACCGACTCAACGTGTTTCCGATTGAGCTTCCGCCCCTTCGCGAACGCGGCCAGGACGTCGAGTTGCTGAGCCGATTTTTCCTGGAATCCGTCAATCGCAGGGACGGGGCCGCGAAGCGCCTCAGTGACGCTGCCGTCAGGCGGCTGAACGAGATCCCATGGCCGGGTAACGTCCGCGAGTTGAAGAACGCGATCGAGCGAGCCGCAATTCTCGCGGACGAAGTGATCGGCCCGGATCTGCTGCCGGCCGCCAATCCCGTCGCCGAGAACCCCTCAGAGAGCCAGCGATCGCTACTGACCGTGCGTGTCGGGTCCGCGATCGACGAGGTCGAGAGGCGCCTCATCCTCGCCACCCTGGAAGAGCTCGGCGGCGACAAGAAGCGAGCCGCCGAAGTCTTGGGCATCAGCCTCAAAACCCTCTACAACCGACTCAACGTGTACGAGGCGCAAGCGCAGGCATCGGCGAGCGGCCCCACGCAGGATACCGCGAAGTAACGACCCTCCAGCTGCTCGCCGCAGGATCCGCCGGCAGGGATCTTGCCCCTCGGCCGCGGGGTCTTCCTGCTGCCGCGCGCACCGGGGGCCCGCATCGAACCCGCTCCAACGTAAGACGACGCGCCCCGGAGAGGGCGCGGCGCTCGACGTGCGTCGGAGGGATCTTTAGGGCACGGGAGCAGCAGGCCGGCGCGGAACGCCACGCCACCACCCGATCGTCTGAGGCCGACTTCGCCGATGATGAACTCCGCTAGGTTCCCGGTAACCAGCGCACCCGGGAGCGAGTCATTGACAGTCGTCTTGATCTTGCACTTGCCCTTCTCGACCGGACAGCAAGCCACACCGAGTGGCAGATCTGTCTGCGTCACCGTACTGCAGTCGCCGCCACTCAGGCAGTTGTCCTGCGCAGTGCGCACGGAAGCCACGGCACAGAGGGTCTGGCCATTGCAGGTCTCGGTCAGTCCTTTGAGCTTGACGCTGACACTGATGTCGTCCTTCGCCTTCGCTTGAAACTTGCCGCCGCCCTTCGGCTTGCCCTTCTTCTCGGTGAACTGACAAACGCCATCGCTCTGTACGATCGGATCGCAAGCCTTCGTCGACAACGCACCTGGCGCAAACGTATTGTCCGCGGTGCACGCTTCGACTCCGGTCACTACGGTCGATTGGTACTTGTTCGCCTTCTTCGGGGGAATTGGACGGGCCAGGGCCTGAGTGACCATGAGGCAGGCCACCACGGCAATGCTCCCGACAAGTAGACTCCGATTCAACATTCGCGTCCTCCTTCGTCCCGCTCGCGGGACGCATCTAAAATAAGGCCCGACACCCCCATCTCATTCACAGCAGACGTGACGAGCAAAAATCCGGCCTGTCGTGAGCCGGGAACGTCCAATCGGTGCGCAAACCGTGTGCCAGCCCTCGCAAACCCGCCATGAATATCCACGCGGAGGCGGCGCCCCGGAGCGCCTTGTCAAATCTACAATCTGCCCCGGTTGTTGGTAGATCTGGGCAAGGGGACGAAACGGGGCGGTCCACGGCCATTCGGCTCACCCCTGGGCGCCGGAGTCCGAGCGAGCCGGGCCATCCCCACCGCAATTCGACCCGCACGGGGCAAGCCCCTGTATCGCGGGAAAAGCTGGAGCCATCCGGCCGGGTCGCGAGGTCCGAAGGAAGCCCCGGGACCCGATCGGCCGTACCGACTAATTCAGGCGGGCGCGGCGTACCACTCGGAAAGGTAGCCGCTGTCGTCGAAGTCGCGGGGGTGGAACCCCGGTTTGAAATACTGACCGATCAGCCGAATCTGCGGGATCGTCAGTTTCCGCTCGAGCTCTTTTGCTTTGCGGCGGTCTTCCGATGTGACCCGTCGCGGATCCTTGACGATCATCCGCTTCGCGATCCGCGCAAACGGCCGCGCGAGCAGCGCAACTGCCGCAATAGCCGAGAATACTCGCAAGGCGTACCCACCGCCGACGTTCTCGAACAAGTCGAAGGCAACCGATTTGTGCTCGAGCTCCTCGACCGCATGCCACGTCCAGAATCGCGCCATCTCCGGATGCATCGAGTCGCGCGCCAGCGGCTCCATGAAGAGCATATGGGCCCCGGTCGCGGTGAGATGCTCGAGGAAGGCGGTCATGCCGAGCTGGATCTTCTTGGGGACCTTCTTCTCGATCCAGGCAAAGACGCTCTCGGCGTACGCAATCTCGCGATCGACATCGACGCCGAAGTTCTTGAACGACGCGTTGAGCTCATTGTGCGCGCGCATGTGTAGGCCTTCCTGCTGCACGAAGGCGCGAATCAAATCGGCGAGCTCGGGGTCGGTCGCCCGGTCCTCGTAGTTGCGAACCGCTCGGATGAAGAAGCGTTCACCGGGCGGGATCAGGATCGAGAAGGCGTTCTCGATATGGGTGACGATCGGATTGTCGGCAAACCAATATTGCGGGACCGACTCGAGATCCCGGAACTCGAACTTGCGAGGCTGGATGAAAGCCCCTTTCGACGACTCGGCAGCGGGGAACGGCTCCTTCATGACCGTGAATCATACCCCCGCCCCGAACAAAAACAAACTGCTTCGTACATTCCGGGGCGCCTGAATATCGACAGAGTGTCGTTGCCGTCGAACCCCGGAGAACTGCTGCAACCGTTGGCATGACAACGGCTCGCGTCGGCGTCGTCCCAGAATCCCGAATCTTGCGGGCTAGAGGCCTGGCCGAGAAATGGACTTCGGCTGCAAATCGCCATCGATCCACGATCGCAGCGTCGCCGAACGCTCGACGTATCCACCGATACGACTTCGCGTTCGACTCCTTGCGCTCGCGGCCGCTGCCGATTTTCGCCTCGAAGCCACTTTCCGGCCAGGCCTCTAGTCCGAAATGTTCACCATGGTCTCGCCGGATGTAGCGTCGACAATGTCGATCGAGACCGGATCCGTGAACGCGAAGCGTTTTTTGCTTTCGCGCACGCCTGAAGTCAGGCGCGATATGAACTTCTCCCGAACCATGGGAGGCATCCCCTGCATCGGGAATTCTCTCAACACGACGTCCGCCTTCTGGTCCGACTCCCAGCGAATCGCGTCGATGCGCGGTCCGACGATCGGGTGCGATCGGAAAACCGCTTCGATGGCGTCGCGCAAGCTTCCTGTGGGGGCGGCCTGGCCAGACGGGGCGCCGCCTACGTGAGCCAGCAGCGCTTCGACCCGCTTCCGTGCGTCGTCGTCCGGTGCGATCTCCTTGGCGCGCTGGAGCGCCGCCACGGCGAGCTCGTCCTCGCCGCCGGCGCGGTAAGCGATAGCCAAGTTGAACTGAGCCTGAAAGAAGGTGGGATCTTCCTGTAAAACGCCCCGGTAGATGTCGATCGCTTTTGCTGGCTGTTGCGCCGACAGCAGCATCGTTCCCATGTCGGTGCGCACCGCTTTGTCTCCCGGTTCGATCTCCAGATATCTCTTGTAGTGCTCGAGCGCTTTGGTTGGGTCGTTGCGATCGTAAGCGACATTCCCGAGTCCGCGCAGCGCGTCGAGGTCGTTGGCGTCGACTCCGAGCACGTGGAGGTAGGACGCTTCGGACTTATCGAGGTACTTCGGTTGGATTTGCCCAGCTCGGTACTGGACGAAGGCAAGCTGTTTCCAGGCCTCCAGGTTCCCCGGCTGCTCGGCGGCGAGCTTCTCCATACGAACGATGACTTTCAGCACATCCTCGGGGATTTCCACCGGCGGGTGGTCGCTCGGCATCTGCTGCCCGGGGGCTGCCGCCTGGGCCGCCGGCGGCCGGTTACGCCCGATCGGTTGATTAGGAGGAGGTTGGTTGGAGTATCCGATCCCGACGACGATTCCGCCGAGCGCGAGCAGCACGCCGACGACGATGAGTGGAGCCCATTGCCGCAGGGCCTCGGGGTCCTTTCGAGCAGGCGGCGCGGCGGTTTTTCCGACCGGGGTGCCGCATTCAGTGCAGAAAGCCGCTCCGGCTTGTATCTGCGCCCCGCACTGGGAGCAAAATCGCGCTTGCTTGGCTTCAGGCATTGGAGTCTTTCAGGGGCGGGGTTGGCGGGGCGGCAGAAGACATCGAAGTTAGCAGATCCGATGGGGGCGCACGAGGCGCCTGTTGAATTTCGGCCCTTGCCGCGCCGTCAGAGCGGGCGTGGTCCCCGAACCGGCACCGGGGATGACGTCTAGTTCCGTTAGATCTGCCTTTCCGGTAAGTTCGGACTGTTGGCGTGCGAACGCGCAGTGGCGGTGGATAGAGTAGGAGTAGTGAGAATGCAGAGGCGATTCGATGCGTCCGTGATCGGCGTTTTGTTGGTGGTGGCTCTGGCCTTTTCGTCGTGCACTTGCTCGGAAGATCTGCCCGAGCCGCCCAAGCGTACCTCACGGCTGGAATCCGGCGAATCGTGGAGCAAGCTCCCGAAAGGGGACCGCGGCCGGGAGATGGCCGAACGTCGGGAGATCCCGGCGCGTGAGGTGCCGACTCGCCATCGGGCGCCCGATCCGATCCCGACCAAGTCGGCCGAGGACGAAGCGGGACAGACGGAAATTCCGGAAGACTTCCCGGAGGATGTGCCGGTCTTCGAGGGTGCCGAGGTTTTCGGCGTCCAGAAGCTCGCGGCCGGCGCCAAGAACGTTCTGTTCCGCACCGAAGGCGACATTCCGGAGGTTTTCGATTACTACAAGGACGAGATGAGCGGCGGCGGCTGGGACGTCAAGCAGGAGTACCAGCAGGCGAACCAGTCTTTCTTGTCGTTCGAACGCGACGGGATGATCACCAACATGACGGTCGCGAACGACCCGAAGACCGGCAAGAAGGTGATTGCGGTGATGTACTACAAGCAACAACCGCTTGCGTTCGAGGAGTTCTGATCCGGTGAGCCGCATTCGTCGGCGGCAGCTGCGTGAATTCGGTATCGCCTTTGCCGTGGCGATGTCGGTGGGCGCGCGAAGCGTGTCGGCGACGACCTTCGTCCTGATGGACGTCGGGGATCTTTCGAGGTCGGCCGATGTCGCCGTGGCCGGGAGAGTTGCCGACGTTCGCAGCGTGATGCTCACCGATGCGTCGATTGCGACCGATGCCGAGCTGCTCGTAGAGCGCGTCGCTTTCGGCGACGTCGAGTGGGGCGATCGAGTCGTTGTCCGCGCACCGGGCGGACGAATCGCCGACCGGCGAGAGGTCGTGTACGGCGCGCCGCAGTTCGGCTTGGACGAGAGGGTGTTTGTCTTCCTCAACGAGCGGGGCGATGGAACGTTCCGCGTCGTCGGCCTCAGTATGGGAAGCTACCGGATATCCGACCATCGCGGCGAAGCTTTCGCTCGACGCGAGCTCGGGGTCGGTGTCAGTGCGGTCGATCCGCAGTCTGGAGCGCGACTATCGGCCGCCGGTCCGCAGACCTGGCGCCTCACGGACCTGATCGCGGAGGCGCGGCGGATACGCCGACGGCCGGATCTGCCACGCCGCCAGCGTCGACCTCGGACGCTTCGAGGCGGCGAGGCCGACGGAGCGTTCGAAGAATTCAAGTTTCTCGGAGCTCCGACGCGCTGGTTCGAACCGGACGATGGCGTTCCGGTGCGGTATTTCGTCGACTCCACCGGCGATGCCGCACTCGGTCCCGAAGCTTCGGCAGCTGCGATCGAAGAGGCGTTCGCTGCTTGGACCGAGGTTGAAGACGCGGCGATCGTACTGGAGAGCGCCGGTCCGACCGCGCCGGCGCCGTTCAGTGGCTGTCCGGACGACAATCGAATCGTTTTCAACGATCCCTTCGGCGAGATCCAGAATCCCTCGAACTGTCGCGGCGTGCTGGCACTGGGCGGATTCTGCGAAACCGGCGACAAGCGGACTGTGAACGGGGTTGAGTTCAAGCGGATTGTGACCGGCAAGCTGACCTTGAACGACGGATGGGGCGAATGCCCGATCTGGACGGCTTGTGGTCTGGCCGAGATTGCGACTCATGAGATCGGCCACACGATCGGACTTGGACACTCCGAGGATACGGATGCGACGATGGCGCAGGATGCGCACTTCGACGGACGGTGTGCTTCGCTCCGAGCCGACGATGTGGCCGGCGTGACTTTCATGTACCCGAAGCCGACTCCGACGGTGACCGCCACCGCAACGGCAAGCGATACGCCGACGATTACGGCGACCCCAACGGTGACGGCGACGCCGACCCTGACTCATACGGCGACCCGCACTCCACGTCCGCCAACGCGCACCCGTACGCCGACGCGTACGCGGACGCCGAGCCGAACCAAGACGCCGACGCGTACGCGCCCGCCAACTCGCACCGCGACCGGCAGTCGCTCGCCCTCCGCG
>JANQHZ010000906.1 GCA_028282445.1 Candidatus Binatia bacterium
GACATCGCCCGAACGTCGGGCCGAACGAACGGAAGGGTATCTGCGCCCTACGTCGATCCGGCGTCGCCCTCCCTTGAATCGCCTCGCGCCGCCGTTCACAGTCCGTGCTGTTTCGATGAGTAAGCAGGGCGCAGATACCCTTCCGTTCGTTCGGCCCGACGTTCGGGCGATGTCGGGCTACGTTCCAGGCGAGCAGCCCAAGGGCGACCGGATCATCAAGCTCAACACCAACGAGAACCCGTATCCGCCGTCGCCGCGGGCGCTGCAAGCGATGACCGACGCTGCCTCCGACGCGCTCCGCCTCTACCCCGACCCGATGGCGGGCGATTTGTGCGAGCGGGCCGCGCAGCTTTATGGCCTCGAGCCGGATCAGGTCCTCGCCGGCAACGGTTCGGACGAGATCCTGATGATGATCCTGCGCGCCTGTGTGGGCGCTGGCGACCGCGTGGTGTATCCCGTGCCGACCTACAGTCTCTACGAGACACTCGTTTCGATTTGTGGCGGTGTCGTGGAGAACGTTCCCTTCGGCGACGACTTCGTGCTTCCGGTGGATGCATTGGCGGCGCTCCGGGGTCGCGTCACCTTCGTGTGCAATCCGAATGCGCCGTCCGGCACCGTCACTCAGCTCGAAACTCTGCGCGCCCTCGCGCCGCGTCTCGACGGTCTTCTGGTTGTGGACGAGGCGTACGGCGATTTCGGTTCGGTGTGTGCCACCGAGCTGATCGCCGAGTTCCCCAACGTCGTCGTGGTGCGATCCTTCTCCAAGTCGTTCTCGCTGGCCGGCCTGCGCGTCGGACTCGGTTTTGGCCGAGCCGCGGTGATGCGCGAGCTGCTCAAGGTGAAGGACTCCTACAATCTCAATCGGGCCAGCATCGCCGCCGCGACGGCGGCGCTGGAAGACATCGATTGGATGCGGGCGAACGTCGAAAAGATCCGGCTTACGCGCGAGCGCTTGCGTGGCGCACTGGCCGATCTCGGCTATTCCAGCCTGCCGAGCGAGACCAACTTCGTGCTCGCACGCCGCCACGGTGAGAATCAGCGCGCCGTCTACGATGCCCTGCGCCAGCGCGGGATATTGGTGCGCTACTTTGCCACACCCGAGCTCAGCGATGCCTTGCGCATCACCGTCGGTACCGACGAAGAGATCGACGCGTTACTGGCAGCGCTGAAGGACATCTGCGGCTAGCCGCCCCAAACTGACCCACTATCGGGCCCCGTCGTCGTAGGGCGGCCCTTGGGCCGCCGCGCAGTGCAGCGCCGCGCCGGGTCGGCGGCGCGAGCGCCGCCCTACGCCAATGTTGTATCCGGCGACGATCGCCAGCCCGATTCTCGGGGCTCGTCGTAATCGTAGGGCGGCCCTTGGGCCGCCGCGCTGTAGTGGGCAGCACGCCAGTGTTGGATCCGGCGACAACCGCCGGCCCGATCCTCACTTTCCGAGGGCGGCGGGTGCATTGGAGTCGCCCGCGGACACCGCCAGCAGGACGAGGGTCGCGACGTAGGGGAGGATCAGGAAGAACTGGAACGGAATGTCGAGCGCCAGCGCCTGGAAATGGAACTGCAGCGCGATCGCGAAGCCGAAGAGCAGTGCCGCCGCGAGGATGCCGCTCGCCCAGCGACGTCCGACGATGACGATGGCGAGCGCGATGAAACCGCGTCCGGCCGACATCCCTTCGACGAAGGTGTGGGTATAGTCGAGTGCCAGATAAGCGCCCCCGGCGGTGCTGAGCACGCCGCAGGCGATCACCGCCCAGGTCCGCATGCGGTCGACCGCGACCCCCTGTGTTGTGGCGGCGCGCGGGTTCTCGCCGCTCATCCGCAGCTGCAGCCCGATCCGGGTCCGCATCAGGAAGAACGCGCAGAGCGGCGCCGTTAGGAAACAGGCGTAGGCGAGGGGGGTCTGGTCGAATAGCGCCGGGCCGACGATCGGAATGTCGGCGAGAATGGGGAGGGCGTAGCTCGGACTCCCATCGACGGTGAGTACGGCCCCGGTCACGCCGAATACCGCGCGATAGAGCACCCCAGTGGCGCCGGTGGCGAATAGGTTGAGCGCCGCGCCGACGACGATCTGGTTGGCGTGGCAGCGCACGACCAAAAAGGCGAAGCCGGCACCGACGATGGCGCCGACCGCCAACGATGCGACGATGGCGGCGGTGGTCGAACCGCTGGCGTGCGCGACCGCGAAGGCGGTGAACGCGCCCAGCAGCAGGAAGCCCTCGAGTCCGATGTTGACGATACCGGCCTTCTCGGAGAGCAACTCGCCCAGCGCGGCATAGAGAAGAGGAACCGCCATCGCGACCGCGGCCGCGGTGAGAGCGGTAGCGAGGTCGACGGTCATAGCCTCCCCCTTTGGCAAAGGGGGATTGAGGGGGATTTATCGGAAGGGATCGATCTGAAAATCCCCCCGAACCCCCCTTTTTCAAAAGGGGGACGGTTGAGGTTGCGCCTGCCCAATTGGATCCGCCCTAAAATGGGCACGCTATTCGTTGCACAGGCGAGACTCATCGCGCGGCGCTCCGGTATTCGTTGGCCGTGATCGCGAAGATGACGCAGGCTTGAATGAGCGAGACCAGTGCGGATGACACGCCGGCGACGCGTTGCATCGAGCCGGAGCCGGCGTCGAGCACGCCGAAGAGCAGCGCGGCGAGGAGGACGCCGACCGGGTTGAGGCGGCCGAGTAGGGCGACCGCGATTGCGGTGTATCCGTAGCCGGGCGAAAAGCTCTCGTACATTCGGTAGGTGACGGCGGCGACCTCGATGCCTCCGGCGAGACCGGCGAGCGCGCCGCTGACGGCAAAGGTCAACAAGGTGCAGCGACCGACCGCCATCCCGGCGGTGCGCGCCGCGGTTGGGTTCGCACCGACCGCGCGCAGCACGAACCCGAAGCGGGTGGCAAACAAGAGATACGAGCAGAGCGGGACGAGCAGCAGGGCGGCGACCAGTCCGAGGTGGATGCGCATTCCGCCTACCAAACGAGGGACACGAGCGAACTCCAGCATGGCGTCGCTCTGCGGGTAGCGACCGGCCGCTTCCATCAGCGGGCCCTGGACGAGATACCCGACGAGGCCGAGCACGATGAAGTTGAGCATGATCGTGCTGATCACCTCGTCGACGCCGCGTCGTAGCTTGAGAAGCGCGGCAATCGCGGCGAGGAGTGCACCGCCGACGAATGCGGCGCCGAGCGTTAGCGGGAGTCCGATCACGGCTGGAATTGGCAGAGGCCGGGTGCCGAGCCATACTGCCAGCAGAGCGCCGGCGACCAACTGTCCCTCGGCGCCGATGTTCCAGATACCGGCGCGGAAGGCCAGGGCAACACCCAGGCCGGTGATGATCAGCGGGCAGGACTTGACCGCGACTTCGGACCAGCCGTAGGCACTTCCCATTGCCCCCTCGGCGAGCGCTGCGTAGGCGCTGAGAGGATTGGAGCCACTCAGCAGGATGGCGACCGCTCCCGCCGCCAGGCCGACGGCGGCGGCGAGGAGTGAGCTTGCAGCCCTTGACTTCATGCGCCCGCGGCCGCGCCGCTTGCGGAGGCCCCGCCCATCAGCCTACCGATCGCGGCCCGATCGAAGGGCGGCTCGAGCGCCGCGCTCAGACGTCCCCGGTAGAGTACTGCCACCCGATCGCTGAGCGCGACGATCTCGTCGAGGTCGGTCGAAATCAGCAGTACCGATCCTCCCCACTCGAGGACCTCTCGAAGTGCGTGGTAGACATCGCTCGCCGCGCCGACGTCGAGGCCTCGGGTGGGGTTGAACGACAGCACGACCTGCGGCTTGCGGGCGAGCGCTCTGCCGACGATGAGCTTCTGGAGATTGCCGCCCGACAGGCTCGCGGTGTCGCTGTCGGGCCCGTCGCAGGCGATGCGATAGCGCTCGATCAATTGTTGCGAGAAGGCCTGTGCGCGGTCGCGGTCGAGGCGCTGGCCGGTGCTGTGGGCGAGCAATAGCTGTTGGTCGAGGATGGCGTTCTCCCACAGCTTCATGTCCATCACGGCCCCCTCCCCTCGGCGCTCGGGAGGGATCAGGCTCAGCCCGGCTGCTCCGAGCGTCTGCGGGTCGTGG
>JANQHZ010000924.1 GCA_028282445.1 Candidatus Binatia bacterium
TGGCTGCGGCGTTTCGCGATTGGGAGAGGGGCGCCGCCGAGGCGACCTTCGCTCAGCGATACTCCTACCGGCGTCGAGGTCTCTATGCCGAGCAGTTGGAGAGATACTTCGAGCTATTCGGCAGGGAGCAGGTGCTCGTCTTGGGTTTCGAAGAGTTCTTCGCCGATATAGGACGGGGGTTGAAAGAGGTCTATTCGTTTCTCGACGTTGCCTCCGATTTCCGCCCTGCCGATGAACGCCCGCGACACGTTTCTCCCAACACGGGAGAGGTGGTGCCGGATGACCTCCGGGAAGAGCTGCGCGAGTACTTCGCACCGCACAACGACCGGCTGTTCGAGCTTCTCGGCAGGCGCTTCGATTGGTAGTCGCCGTAGTGCTCGGTCGACGCGGACGAGACGCAGCTGCCGGCGCAAATCGATCTGTCGATCGAGCGGCGACTTGGGCGGTTGAGGCGTTCCTGCGACCATGGTGGATTGATCGTCGATGTCGCTGGGGATGCGTTGGAGTCTTTGGCCTGGTTGGCGCGGCCTCTTGGTCGGGCTTTGCCTGGTCTCGACCGGATGTGCGGTTGCCCGCTCTGCCTCACCCGAGGTCTTCTCGGAGGCGTCTCCAGGCGACCGTGTGGAGTTGATCTTCGACGACCTGGTCGGTGCATCGGTCGAGAACCGAGGGGCCATCGATGCCGTTGTCGACGCTCCCCGTAACGTCCGGCCGTGTTGTGCCTTTGGCTACGATCTCAAAGTCGGGATGGGAGTGGTCCCCGTGCCTGGGTTCAAGGTCGGTAACTTGATCGACCCGGCGCGGATCGGTCGACACTCCTACGACCCGAGTCTGGTGTCGGTCGAGAACGCCGCGAGCGGTTTTTTGTCGGGAGAGGTCAACGGAATGACCTACAGCTGTCGCGGCGGCTTCATCGATCTCGCGCACGTCCGCGACTATGCGGATTGGACATTTTTCCTCGCCACCGAGATGGAGTCGCTGCTGGATACCGGAGGGGTCCTCGAGCTTCCGGACGAAGCCGGTCAACGTTTCGTCTACCTGGTGGCGCCTGGTGAAGGCATGGTGCAGCATATCGGGCGTCGCGAGTTGGCGGTTGCGCTTGCCCAGTGGATCGCTTTTCAACTGTCGATCTGGCACGAGACCGCGACGTGGTACGGGTGGTCTACCTGGCGCGCATTTCCGGAGGAGGCGTCGGCCTTCTCACCGGAGGATCTGTACTCCAACCTGATTGGCATCAAGATCGCGGGAGAGATCCTAAGCGTCGGTACGGTTGTGGGGAAGCGCCAGTTCAACCGGAATATGGACTATGCGATCGAGACCGTGCTGAAGCGCCTGGGCGCCATGCCCGCCCCCGGAACGCGCCAAGCTGCGGATGCGATCGATGGGCTTTGGTGGGATTCACGGGCGCGACTGCCGAACAAAGGGCTGGTGCTGCGGAGGAACTTCGATATCGGCCCGCTGATCGTTCCATGGCGAGTGCCCAAACACCGGATGACGCGCGGGCTCGAGGAGGCGATGCGATCCTACTGCGGCAGGATGTCTTCGGCGGCCCCGCTGGTGGTTCGCGATTCGGTCGCCGGCGTCCCATTGTCGGCGCTTGCTCGTCTCGACGTGCGCATCGATTCGGGAATTCAATCGCGAATGATGTCTGCGGAGGCCGGCAGTTTCTGGGTCGATCAGCGCGATATCGCGCGGCTGGTCGGTCGCGCTCGCGAGGAGAATCGGCGCGAGTTCGGTGTGGCTGCGGATCGTGCGAATTGAAGGCATGACAGTCCGGGACGATCTGTCGCGCCGTGGATCGGTACGGCTCGCGATTGCGTTGCACGGCCCGGCTCTCCTTTGTTGGGCGTTGGCGCTTGCGCTGGCCGGATGTGCGGGGACCGGGTCGTCGGGACGACTGATAGCGACGACGTCGGCAGCCGAAGCCCCGGTCGCTTCGTTGGGTTGGGAGGATCGCGAGCCGACACGGGGTCTCGCGGCAGCCGTTTACCGCAGAGCGATCGCGGGCGACGCGGTAGCGCAGAGACGCCTCGGTCTGATGTACTCTGCCGGAGATGGGGTTCCACGCAACCTCGCAGCCGCGGTCGACTGGCTTCATCGCTCAGCGGAGCAGGGCGATTGCGCCGCACAGCACAATCTGGGGTTGATCTTCCTCGGAGGGGACGGGATGCCTTACGACCTCGACCGCGCCACGCGGTGGCTGCGTCTAGCCGCCGACCATCTTGGTGACTGTACGAGCTAAATGGGCCTACGCCGGACCGACGGGAAGTGCTGCGCGCGCATGTAGGTTGGTTCGGCAAGCATCCAGGGCACCTTGCTATTCGGTGCGTCGCTGAGCCATCATCGACTTTCGAGGGCAACGTGATGTGGCAAGACGACCTGCGATACCTGGGGAGCCTCGGGTGGGACGCCGAGGACATTGAAAGGGCCTGTGAGATTCTGGCGCCCTCCTTCGAGG
>JANQHZ010000937.1 GCA_028282445.1 Candidatus Binatia bacterium
CCGGTCAAGGGAATCATCATCTGGAACTCGCACGTCTTCAACATCACCGACGAGGACGGCAAGAGCGAGGCTTGGCTCAACTTCGATTTCGCCGAGCCCGAAGAACAACAGTTCGCCCTCGCCAACGTATTCAACGCCAGCCGCATCTTCAGCATGGCGGTGCCGCCTTTCGAGGCCGAGGAGCTCTGCAACCACCACGTGTACCCTCCGAACACGAGGGTCTACGAGCTCAATTCGCACACGCACCAACGCGGCAAGCGTTTCACCATCTTTGAAGGTCGCTACGAATGCCAAGGCGGCCCGAACGCCGGGCGTGCCTGCTCGCCGATGCCGGACGAGGACCTTCCCGCGCAATGCCCCAACTCCGAGTGCCGGGCGATCAAGGGAAGCGAGAGCGCCGACTGCGACCTCGACGGCTTCATGCGAGTCAACGACCTGGTCACCTGCGTGAACATCTCGTTGGGGACGGACGACCTGGCGAGCTGCCCACAGGCCGACCCGAACAGCGACGGCAACGTGTCGATCGCCGAGTTGGTTACGTTCGTCAACGCTTCGTTCGAACCGCAACAGTACCGTAACCCTGATGAAGACCTGCTCTACACGAACCTGGTGTACAACGACCCCACCGTCGTCATCTACGACCCACCCAAGCCGATGGAAGGATCGCCTTTCGATCGGACCACAACCTATTGCGCAGTATACGACAACGGTTATTCCGATCCGGACGAGGTGAAGAAGCGGGCGACGTCCCCCGAGTCGTCGGGAGCCTTGGGCGGACCCTGCGGGCGACCGACAGGTTGCACCGAGGGCAACGTGGGTGCGGCATGCAGCGGCAACAATGAGGACGAGCGCAACGCGAGCTGTGACACTACACCGGGCGCCGGCGACGGCTTCTGCGACGCATGTACCCTGCGCGGCGGCTTCACGACCGAGGACGAGATGTTTCTCCTCCTCGGCTCGTTCTACGTCGACCCCAACTAGTGTCCCGAGTCGGAACACTAGCCCTGCCACGCGGCGAGACGATCGGCGACGGAGCTTCCGCCGAGAGAAGGGCCGCTGTCGGTTTTCCGACAGCGGCCCTCGCATATCGTACAGAGGGCAATCGTCGACGAGGCTCAATCCCCGTCGAGCAGCGCCAGCGCGCGCTTGGGCGCAACCGACCGATAGCCGTCCTCCAACAAACTCGCGACCATCTCCCAATCCGGGTCGCGATCGAGCCGCATCCCGATCCACCCGCGCGGCCCGAGGTATGGCGGCACGAAGAACGTCTCCCCATCCATCGCGACAAAATGCTCTTGGCCGTCCGGGTCGGACTTGATCCACAGCGCCACTCTGCCGTCGCCGTGGTGGTCGTCGTGGAACATCGCAAAGGTCTTCTTGCCGCCCCAGAAGGTGGGCGCGCCATGCGAGAGCTTCTCCAGAGTTTCGGGCCAGCGGCCGATGATCTCGCGGACCTTGTCGAGCGGCTCGGCGGACGTACCCATGCCTCCTCGATACTACGCGCGGGCGCGACCGCAAAACGTCCGCCGCTAGTGTCCCGAGTCGGAAATTCGTTTCAATCGCCGAAATTGTTGCAACGAACTTCCGACTCGGAACACTAGATGCTCGCTATGTGGGACAATCGGAGCGTGCTGCACATGGCAACCGGCGGGAACGACGGTTACGGGAGGCTGCTACATCGCCCGACCATAGGCAGCGGCATGTCGACGTGACCGCAGGCCGCGGGACGGTCAAGGTAGGTCGGCGGGGGCGCGCACGGTGCGGAATGCGCGCCCCCGCCGGCACTTCGCCGGACCGACTATTCGGCCGGGGGCTCGTCTACGAGCAGGATCGCGCCAAACGGGGCGCCACCGCCGACCGCATCGACCGCGATCGCGGTGTAGGGGACACCCGACTCGAGCGGAACCGCGCCGCTGTCGATCACGACGTCGGTCGTACCCGTCGGGGCGATACGCACTCGATAGGTTCCCGCCGGCAAGACGTTGTTGTCGGCAACCGCCATGTACGGAACGTTCGTGAGAGCCGGCTCGCCAAGAGGATCCTCGGGGCCGGTGACGAAGATATCGACCGGCGGAGCGCTCACCGCACCGTGGATGAGGCGAACCCGTGTCTCGCCGTCGGCCGGTGGTTCGATGTTGTCGATCAGGATCATCGCGGCGATGTCGGCTACGAGATTGGTCGCGATGACCGTGTACGCCGTGTCGGCGTCGAGCACGACGTCCTCCTCGATCGCGATCGTCTCGGTACCCGTGACCAGGACCTTCAGGTTGGCCGGTCCCGTCGGGACTTCGAGGTAGCCGGACGATGCCAGATAGGGGACATCCGCCAGGACTTCGTCGTCGTTGAAACGAACGTCCACGTTGGGGGCGTCCGGCGAGTTGTGAACGACGCGGATCAGTGCGGTGGGTTCGGTCCCACCGTCATCGTCGTCATCGCCACAGCCGATCACGACCAGACCACACGCCAGGGCCAGCAACAGAGTTTTGAGTTTCGACACGGTTCTATCCTCCTTGGGTGTCAGGTTGTGTCTGGACGATAGCCGTCACCGGAGGTCCGTCAATGCTCCGGAACAACATTTCTCCCCGGCGGACTCGTATCCGGGCGTCCCCATTGGAGAATCTGGCCGCAAAGACTGGAGGCGACCCGATTACGATCGGGCGCGCCGGCGGTCTAGACCGTCGACGATCACCCGGAGGTCGAAGTCCAGCGCATCCGGTGTCGGGGAGCGAATGATCCCATCGATGGCCCGATCGATCGCCGGGTGTGAGGACGGATCGGCCAATTTCCGGGCCTCGGCCATCGGAGTCCGCACGCTGGCGCCCCCGCGCGGACCGGCCGTGCAGGCCGCTCGGAAGATCAGCCAAAGAGCGCGCCCGGCATCCGCCGCGGAGAATCCGGCGGCCTCGAGCAGGCGGAGCCCCTTCTCGGCCGATGTCAGTCGCTCCAACGCGAGCGGGCCGCTCAGATCGACCTGCAGAGCGGTCGCGGCGTCGGCGAAGTGAAGGCGGGCCTGCTTGCCGAATGCGACTAGCCACTCGCGCCAATCGGTGTGATCATCGGCGGGCACATCGAGCCGTGCGATCAGATCCGCGGCCACCAGGCCGACGATCTCGTCGCGACCGCTCACGTGGCTGTAGAGCGCCGGCGGAGTCACTCCAAGGCGGTCGGCAATCCCTTGGATCGAAAACGAGTCCAGTCCGATCTCGACCGCAGCCTCGACGATCTGCTCCTTGCTGATCTGCGGCGGCCGACCTCGGCGCACCATGCCATCCGGTTTGGAATCAGCCCTTGCCATCGCCTCTCGCTTATATTAATTGCATTAACTTAATACAAGTAAGGAATGGAGATGGCCATGGTCCCTGCACAATTCGAGCTTCGAAGTGGCGACAGTTGGCGTAACCCCTTCCCCACTTACCAGGCCCTGCGCGACCGCGACCCAGTCCACCACGTCACCGACGGCGACTACTACGTCCTCACTCGCTTCGAGGATGTCTGGGCGGCCGCGGGCGATCCGGCCACCTTCTCATCGGCCCGCGGCCTCACCGTCAGATACGACGAGATCGAGGAAACCGGGCTCGGCGAGGCGACGCCGATGGTGTTCCTCGATCCGCCTGCGCACACCGAGTTTCGCAGCCTGGTGACCAAGGATCTCACCCCGCGCAAGGTCTCGACGATCGAGCCGGATATCCGGGGGTTCGTCGTCGAACGTATC
>JANQHZ010000252.1 GCA_028282445.1 Candidatus Binatia bacterium
GAGAAATCGATCGCGCTCGCTCACCGACTCGATACAGCGATACTGCCAGCGTCTTGTGTGCTTCCACCGAGTCGGGATTCAGGCGCAGTGCTTCCTCCAGGTGGGGAATTCCTTCTTGCGGAAGATCGTCTTCGAGCAGCGCGAATCCCAGGTTGCGGTGCGCCACCGCTGAGTCGGGATAGACGGCGACGGCCGCTCGCATCAGGGTGGGGTTGTCGGTGAAATGAGCTGCGCGTCGCGCCGTGGCCACAGCGAGGAGGACGATGCCGGCGGCGAGAGCCGCGTCGATGATCCATCGGCGGAGCGCAGGGGTCGCGCGAAGCCACGCCCAGGCGGCGCCGCCAATGGCAGTGACTCCGCACAGGGCGAGATGCTGGTAGTGGTCCTCGACGTATGCGGTCTCGGTGAAGCCGAGCGCCGGCAAGAGGGCGATCCAATAGTAGCTCCATGCGAACAGCAGCGGTCGGGCCGGAGTGCGGTACGCCAGCAACGCAGCGCTCGAAGCGAGGGCGGCGACCAGCGGGAACCAGCGAAGCCACCCCTCGAGACCGAGAAGGGGGCTCGGGTACATGAAGGCGAGGTCGATCGGGGCGAGCGCCTTTCCTAGATAGAACCAACCTGTGGCCGCCGCTCCAAGCAGGGCGTCGATGCGGCCGACTTGCGATCCCTGGATGTGGGGGTCTCCGGCTCGCACCCAGAGGTTGACCAGTACCAATGCACCGGCGGTCAGAAAGAGCGGCAGCAGGCGCGGGAGATCTCGTTGCCGCAATCCGCGGTTCCACTGCAAGCACAGGGCGAGCAGGGCTGGAAACACCGCGATCGATATCTTGCTCAGTAACGCCCAGGCGAATGAGACCACGGCTACGATGTACCAAGCGGTCGATCGGTCGGGGCCTTCGCTTGCCGAGTTGTCTTCGACACTCTCCGACTTCAAATAGGCAATCGTCGCGAGTTGGGCGAACAGCATCGCGAGGAGAGTCTTGCGCTGAGAGATCCACGCGACCGACTCGGCGTTGACCGGGTGGAGCGCGAACAGCAGAGCGCCGATGAACGCTCCGGGGATCGCCAGCATCGAGAGAATTCTCCACAGTAGGAAGGACTCGACGATGTGCAGGGCGAGGTTGGTGACGCGGTAACCCGTCGGATTCGCGCCCCAGATGCGCCACTCGAGCCAGAAACTGCTGTTCGACACCGGCCAGTAGTCGACCGCTTCGGTGGTGAACCAGAACCGCCACAGGCCGTCGTCCGCCTGAACCAGCGGGCTGGCGATGAGCAGGATATCGTCGTCGATCAAGAACCCGCCGGATAGCGACGGCAGGTAGGCGGAAACGCACAGAGCGCCGATCAGCAGAGCGCCGCCGGCGGTTGCAACGGATCGGGTCCGCTCGCGAGGATCTGGTGATCGGCCGTCTTGGATCTTCAGCTGCCCTTCTTCGGCGGACGAGTGGCGGCAAGCACGATATCGACGCCTTCGCGCGGTGTCAGGACGTCCGTGTTGATCACGAGATCGTACAGATTCGGCTCTTCGTCGGTTACGTCGTAGAAGTCGCGAAGGTATGCGCGGCGAGCTTTGTCGGACTCCGCAATTTCCTTCTCCGCGCGCTTCGCGCTCAGGTCGTAGGCCGCGGCGAGCCGTTCGGCTCGCGTTTGCGGGGATGCCGTCACCAACACTCGCAGGACCCCCTCGGACGATCCCAGTGCAACCGCCGAAGCGTGCGCGAAAATGACCACTTCACCCCTCGCGGCAACGTCTCTGACGACTTCGCGGATCAGCTGCCGGTAGTGCTCGGTGGTGGCGGGGCCACCCGCTTCGAGCAGCTCGGTCGGCGTGACCGGGAAGCCAGGCGAGAACGACATCATCTCGGGTGACGGGGCCACAGCGAGTGAGTCGAGAAGGCGATCGAAGAAGGACTGTCTTCGCTCGGCGTCCTCGACGACCGCGACGTCGACGCCTTCACGCTGCGCGGCTTCTTTGATGATCTCTTCATCGGCGTAGCGGAAGCCGAGCTTTTGCGATACGGCGCGCGCGATATGATTTCCGCCCGCAGCAAGGGTGCGCGATACGCAAACGACACGGGTTTTCATCGAACCTCCAGAGTCCAGAATGCAGCCTTTGCGCCATCGCCGGGCAAGTCAAGTCGGCGCGCGAAGGTCTCGCCGTCGAGATCCCGAGCGAGCCTCGTATCGATGAAGCCTGGTCGGTCCCGGCAGCAGCCGAGCCGGGAGCGAGAGTATTCCTACCGGTTGGCGCCGGATCCTTATCCGCCCGTTGACTAGCTAGCCGCGCCTGAGGTCGGTGTTGAAGTATCGGTAGAGCGCGCTGTGCTCCTCCCTTCGTGTCTGTTTCCATCCGAAGACGGCGGGGCGGGCGTTCTCGATCGCCAGCGTGCCCCACAGTAGCCAGTCGAAGAGGGCGATGAAGTTGGTCATGTTCTTGGCGGAGTTGGCTCCCCGGCTGTGGTGCTGCTGGTGTTGGTTGGGAAACACGAGAAGGTGGCAGAGCGCTCGCATGCCTCTGCGAACGAACGAGCTCGGGTGATTGAGCAACACGACATCGTACCCGCGACCCCAGTTGGTGTGCACGTGCATGCCCCACACGGACTTGATGAGGGTCCCCCATAGGAAGACCTCGATCAGGCCGAAGTACAGGCTGGCAAGTCCGAACCAGTAATTCGGTAGGAACAGCCACCATCCCCAGTGCTCGACGTAGGTCTGGGTCACGCTCAGCTCGCCCTTGCCGTCGTTGCCGCCGATTTGATGGTGCGGGCGGTGTGCGACCCGGTAGAACGAGTGAATCCGGCGCAGGAATGGGTGCGCCGGTGGTTTGCGGTGGGCGAACAGGTGCACGGCCCCGTGCAAGTACTCGTCGATCAACAAGAAGCCGGCCAGCGCGACCCAGAAGTGCTGGATCTCGAGGGGGCGCAGTACGCCTGCGTACTGCGGTACCAGCGTAGTGAGGACCAGGAAGATGCCCGCCATCAGGAGCGGCCGTTGTACCAAGGCCAGCATCGAGATGCAGAGCGCCCCCATGGTCCAGTCGATGCGCGTCTTCTTGCCGTTTCGGTAGCGGCCCATCGCCCACTCGTAGGCGATCATAAGCCCGAGACAGGCTCCGCCAATCGCCGACAGTCGTTCCGTCGCGGCGCGCACATCGTCGCTGAACAGCCAGTCGAATCCCATCGAGATCCCTCCTCTGCGGCCTGAGATACAGGCTCCTCAGATATGATGGAAATCGAAAGTGAGTATAGTAGATATTGGTATAATGAATATCTTGCGGAGCACTCGGAAGGTGAGGGCGGCATGACGGCCAGTCTGCGTGGTATCGATCTGAACTTGCTCACGGTCTTCGACGCGGTGATGCGCGAGGAGAGCTTTTCACGTGCGGCGGGGACTCTGGGGATGACTCAGCCGGCCGTCAGCAATGCAGTCGCGAGGCTTCGACACACCTTCGACGATCCGCTGTTCGTACGGACTCGCTACGGGATGACACCGACCGAGCGAGCCTCGGAGTTGATCGGACCGGTGCGCGAGGCGCTGGGTATCCTGCAGGAGACTCTCGATTCTGCGACAGCCTTCGACCCGGCCCGTTCGAATCGCACCTTCCGTCTGGCCATGGGCGACTACGGCGAGCTGATTCTCCTGCCGGCGCTGTTGAGGCTGTTCGGCGACTGCGGCGGCGACATGACGGTGCAGGTCGATCCCGAAAGTGATGTCGATAGCCTGGCCGGACTCAAGCGGGGTGCCGTGGACTTCTTTTTCGACTACCGGCCACCCGACGACGCGCAGCTCGACGCGTGCTCGCTCGGTGATGAGGAGGTCGTGGTGATCGCGCGGCAGGCGCATCCTCTGGCCGGCAAGCGGCTCACCAAGAAAACCTACCTTGCTGCGAAGCACGTCGTGCTGACGCAGCGCGACGCCAGTCGCACGTTGCTCGAGTCCCTTTGGCCGCAGCACGAGTCGATTCCGCGCAAGGTCATGGCCCGCGTTCGCCAGTACGCTGCGATGCCGAGCCTGGTCGTGCAGACCGATTGCTTGGCGACGCTGCCCCGCCGCATGGCCGAGCTTTCGGCGCAGCGCTTCCCGCTCGAGATCTACCCGCTGCCTTTCAGCTCTCGCCGAGTGCCGAGCTACATGATCTGGCACCGCTCACGCGCACGTGACAAGGGGCATCGGTGGCTCAAGCAAGCGATTCAGGAGATGGCGGCACCGGGATGAGGAGCGGCTGGTTCGCCGGCTTCTTCAAATGCCTTGGTCAAGGCGAGGTGCCGGCCTGGATCCATTTGCGGATCGCGTCGATTTCCTCGGCCGCCAGAGGGGGCCCTGTCAGCGGCATCAAGTTGCCGAATTGGGTGGCGGGGCCCTCGACTTTGATCACCAAGAAACTGTTGTCCGGGTCGAACGGAACGACGCGCAGTAAGCCGGCTTCGGCGGCTGCCGTGTTTCGCGATGGACGATCCACGAGACCCCCGAGAGCGTCGTCTACCTCCAAGGAGAGCCCCCCGGCACGTGTTGTGGTGTCGTGGCAGAATGCGACGGCGCACTTCGGCGTGAAGATGTTGACTTGGATGGATGCCAGGCTGGGCTCCAACGGAGGGGGGCAACCGCCGAGTGCGGCTCGAACAGCTTCGATGAGCTCGGTGATGGAGACGCTACCGTCTCTGTCGCGGTCGATATTCGGGCATTGATCGACACCGGTCGCGTCGAGCGCCATTCGCACTCCTTGTATGAGCTCGTTCACCGACACCCTCCCATCGTCATCGCAGTCGCCGACGCATGCGATCGGGACCGGAGTGGGCGTCGGGGGCGGTTCGCGGTTGGTCAGCGTCAGCTCATACGGCTGCGAGGCCGCGTAGTTCGACCCCTCGGCCTTGAGCCGAAATGACAAGTCGAAGTCGCCTCTCTGCTCTCCTTGGACGACGAGCTGCCAGGAAGGATGGACGTGTAGATCCGGTACGGTGCCCAAGAAAGCCTCGTCGCCCGGCTCCATCGTCCGGGCATTGACCTGAAGGGCCACGACTGCGTCGCGTGCCAGCAACTCCAGGCTGATCGTCGTTCCACCGTCGATTTCGTGCAGTCCGTCCGGTGGTTTGCCGCCGGTGAAGAGGAACGCCGGATTGGTGGTGGAGTAGAGGCAGATCTCCTCGCCACAGAAGGCCTGAAAGGTACGAGTGGGTTCCGCGAAGTCCCACACCACCGCGAGCTCGCCACCGCCGTCTTCGGTCGACCACAACGACATGTGCTCGTGACCGCCCTGCGCGAATGCAGAGTGGCTTCCGAGCCAAGCGACGAAGATTGCAAGTAGTGGCCGCATCGCTAACCCGTCGCAACCGACGATCTCTGCTCGGGATGCTACTCCTCGTCCATCATTTCGTCGTCCGACTCGTCGACCATCAGGGTCATCGTGAATTCCTCGGAGTCTTCGTACTCCGGGGCCGTAGTCGTCAGGATGAAGGTGACGAAGCGCGGCTGTATGTCGGCTCCCGGTGGAAAGCTCAACTGCCATGTCGGGTGGATGTCGAACGGCGAATCGCCGATCACCACCTCGTCGCCGGGCTGCGACAGCAGCCCGTTGCTGAAGACGATCTGCACCTCCGGATCGATCTCGGTGATCCTCATGCCGATGGTCGTGCCGTCGGGCAGGCCATAGGGGGCGCTGAACACGTCGCGCGAACCGAGCGGCACGAAGCCCGGCTCGGTGGCACTGTAGATCGTGAAGCCGCCGATCTCCGTGTTGAAGACGACCGGGACAGGGACGCCGAAATCGAACCTCGTCACCAGGGGGCCGCTGCCCAGCTCGCTGGAGCCGAAGAGAAGCTCCAGTGGCTCCTCGAATGGGATCGGTCCGTCGTCCCAGCAGCCGACCAGTGTGAGAAGCGCGACCAGCGTGACGGCGATGCGCCACGACGGCCGGCGAACGCCACGACCCGAAAAAATAGAACGTATCTTTCCAGTTACCATACTTGCTCAGTCTCCGTATCCGACTTGGAGCGGACGTGCCGCCCGAGCCGGCCGATCAGAATCGAAAGACAGCGCCACCCGAGACCGCGATCCCACCGAGCGGCGCAAAGTCTTTCCGCGTCGACGTCGAGACTCGCGCCTTCTCGTTGATCAAGTTCGTGCCACGCAGGAAGAAGTCGAACGTCCCGTAATCGGTCGGCCACTGATAGTTGGCGCCGATATCGAGCATGACGTAGCCGTCGGTCGGGAGGATGAACTCGGGTGTTTCCTCCTGCTTCCTGGCCCATATCAGCGACGCCTGCGTAGTGAGCCCCTCCCAATCGAAAATCATTCCTCCGCCCAAGCGCAGAGGCGGCAAGTAGGGCAGGGCTTCTCGCGTATCTGTCCGCCGTGCGTAGACCCAATCGGCGAGCAGGTTGAAGTGAACGTCGTACGATGGCGCCTCGACCGCGTGAATGGTGACCTCGCCCTCGAAGCCGACGAACTCCGCCGGGACGTTCTCGAACTGAAAGACCGGGATGATCGGATCGCCGCCATGCGAATGCCCGAGCTCGGCGGTGTCGAAGACCTCCCCGGTTGGAATCAAATCGATGAAATTGTCGACGTTGTTGTAGTAGAAGCCCGCAGATCCGGTCACAATTCCCGCCGCCTTGCGAGCGACGACCTCGAAGCCGATCGATTCCTGTCTGGATAGATCGCGATCGCCGACCTCGAACTGCGCCGTTGCCAGGTGCGGGCCGTTGGCGAAGAGCTCGGCCGCATTCGGCGGTCGTTGCGCATAGGCGACGTTGACCGCCACCGAGTACGGCTCCATCGGCGTCAGAACCGCCCCGATCGAGCCGCCGCCGCTGACGAAGTCGCGTGAGTCGCCGGGCCCGAAAATCGGCGAATCCGAAGCCTCGAAATCCGAGAAGTCGATTCGCCCTGCCGCCTGGATGCGTGCCGGTCCCAAGACGATCTCCTCGAAGGCGAACAGCGATTGAACCGTGGAATCGGTCGGCGGGAAGAATGCTTCGGCGCCGGCTGCATCAAACTCCGAAAGGAAACTCTCGAACCCGACGCTGCCTTCGACCATGCCGGCGATCGGCTCGTGCCTGGCTTCGATGCGCAGGTTGTAGCCCTGATTCTCGAAGCGAGTGCCGACGCGGGTTCCTTGCGTCGTCGCCTCGAGCTCTTCGTGCCAATAGTCGACGAAGCCCAGCCGAGCCTCGACCGCCTGGAAGCCCGGTAGGGGGATCTCCCAGTAGCCGGCAAAATCGAGTCGCTTCTGCTCGAGATCGATGTAGGTCGCGGGCGCGCCGGGGAGACCGTACTCGGTGGTATAGTATGCCGGTGCGACGCCGACCCAGCCGCTGTCCCAGTGATAGGCGGCGCCCACCGCCCCACCTTTGGTCTCGAGCGCCGTGTTGACCAGCTCTCCCTGTTCCTCGGATTCGTCGGGCGGCAGCGGTGCCAGCTCGCGAAGCTCCTTCGAACGCGCGAAGCCGGGGATCGACATATTGTCGGTCTTGCGACCAAAGCCATTCGCGTGGATCTGGAACCCCTTGTAGCCGCCCTCGATATAGCCGCTCGTAGAGCCTTCGTTGTTGACCGAGTTGCCGAAGCCGAGGATCGCTCCCTGCACTCCTTCGATGCGCCGATCCGGAATTCCGCGCGTCTTGAGGTTGACGACGCCGCCGATCGCGCTCGGGCCGTATAGGAGAGCGGAGGGGCCACGAACGACTTCCGCTCGTTCGATGAGTAGCGGCTCGACGCCGACGGCGTGGTCGGGGCTGATTGCGGACACGTCGATCAGTCCAAGTCCGTTCTGTAGGACCCGGATGTTGCTGCCGGCCAAGCCGCGGATCACCGGTCGGTTCGAGCCAGGGCCGAAATAGCTCTGGTGAACTCCCGGGATTCCGTCGAGCACGCCGCCGATCTGCGGAGCGGCGCGTTGGCGGATCTCATCCTCGGTCATCACCGCCACCGGTTTTGCCAGCTGGTTGATTCTGCGTGGCAATGGAGCGGTGACGACGATCTCCTCGACGTCGCCGCGGTGATCGACGCGATGGTGCTCCGACTCCTCGGAGTGGCTAGACTCTTCAGGTAGGCCTGCCTCGTCGTCGGCGGCGTCGGATACGGCGGCCAACGCAACCACGCCGACGACTACGAGTGCGACGATGCTGCGTAGAGAACTGTGGGGAGGGAACGTAATTCGAGCTTTCATAAACCATCCAGCGAATCGGTCGCGCGCGATCGATCAACCTGATCTGTGCTAGCGACCATGTACTCAGGCATGCGTGCCGAGTAGGCGGCCATGTGCTCGGCTGACCGCTCGGCGTCTTCTAGGCGTTGAAATACTTTGGCTGAGAAAAGGTGCCGCCCGCCCTCGACGAAGCCGATCTCTTCGTCGGAAAGCTCGGCGAGGTATGGGTCCTTGCGCGGCGGCGCGACCTGCGCCAGCTCGGAATAGTAGGTCTCCAGCTGGCGATCGATGAACCAGGAGCCTGCCTGGCCGCGAACCTCACGCTGCGTGATGGGCGCGGAGTACTCGATCACCGGCCGGTCGTCGCTGTTGACGAAATGTCCTGCGTAGCGATCTCGATCGGCGCTGACGTTTCCGGCGTAGAATAGGGAAGTGGTGGCAAGCGCGCCCCGACGCTCCGCGCCGGAGTCGCCCTTGCGGCGGCGAAACCCCTCGACCAGCGCCTCTACGTCCAGGGGGTCGGTCTGCTGGTGACCGATCAGAGCGGCAATCGGACGTCCAGGGTTGAAGTCGCCGCGCCACAGAGTGACCTGCGGAAAGACTTCGAGCATAGTCCGCGCGATGACGAAGAACTCGTCGCGAGATAGCTGGTAGAGCGGCAGCCATTGGGCGAACAATCCACCTTCATTCAGTCGGTTTCGGACGGTGGCGAAGTGCTCGACGGTGTACAGGTTGCCCGCCCCGGACTTCCACGGGATGAAGAGGTCGCCGATCACGACGTCGAAGGTCTCGTCCATTCCGCTCAAATAGTTGCGGCCGTCCTCGGCGACGATCTGGACTCGCGGGTCGTCGAACAGTCCGTTGTTGTACGAGCCGAAGTATCGCCTCGACGCCTCGACGACCTCGGGGATCAGCTCGGCCACCGTGATCTTGTCGAGCGGGTGCCCGACCGCGGCTCCTGCAGTGATTCCCGATCCGAGACCGAGGAAGAACACCGACCGTGGCGAGCCGTGGATGATCAGCGGTAAGTCCGCTTGCGTACGTTCGTAGGTGGCCGCGGCGGTACCACCAAGCGAGTAATAGTTGTCGACCTTGGTGCGCAGGTGTTCGCCGCGGCGGACGACAGCCACCACGCCGTGGGCACCTTCCCATGTTTCGTAGACGATCTCGTTCTTCTCGGTGTCCGTACGTACCAGTCGAAGACTCGCAGAATCGAGCACGGTCGCGAAGAGAAACGTCGCGGCGATCGGCGCCACCCGCCAAGCGAAGCCGACGTCTCCTCGCTGTGCGAGCACTGCCGCTGCTGCGAGGTAAAGCAAGCCCATCGTCTTGACGCTGGCCCACAGGCCGAATGTCGGCAGCAATACGAATCCGGCGAGGCCGGCGCCGACGATGGATCCGAGCGTGTTGACCGCCACCAAGGAGCCGATCGTGTTGCCCGGGCCCAATCCGAGAGGCTCCGCCGTCTTCCAGGTGTACGGGAAGACGGTTCCCATCAGAATCACGGCCGGCATGAGGACGGCCGCGACGGTTGCGAACACCGTGGCCACGTAGGCCCACCAACGCGCGTCGGCGGCTACGTAGTACAGGCCGCCGGTGACGCCGTGAAACACGAAGGGGACGGCGGCAACAGCCACGCCGGCAAACGACAGCAGTCCCACCAGAACTAGGCGCGGCTCGACGCCGCCCTTGCAAAGCCGATGTGCTACCGCCGAGCCGATCGCAAGTGAGACGAGGAAGACCACCAAAATCGCTGCGAAGGAGTAGACCGAGTTATGCAGCACCTGAGCGAACATCTTGGTCCACAGCACCTGCAGGCATAGCGTCGTGAATCCCGAAAGCAGGGCCAAAGCGTAGCTTGCGCGCAGCGACACCGGGGCATCGCCGCTGGTTGCCTTTGCTTTCTCTGCGGCGGTCGGAGTGTCTCGAGCGACGGTGACGCCAGGTGCGCCGCGATCCAGTACCCATGCGGCCAGCGCAACCGCGACATTGAGCGCCATCGCGGTCGCGTAGGCGCCTCGGAATCCGAACGCGGCGGGCAGGACGAACCCAGCGGCAAGCGCTCCGCAGGCAGCGCCGGCTGTATTGACGCCGTATAGCAGGGTAGCGGTCGTTGCCGTTTCATCGTCGCGGCGGACGAGGTACTGGCCGATCACTGGCAGCGTGCCCCCCATCAAGACCGCCGCGGGGAGTAGCATCGTCATCGCGAGGAGTGCCTTGGCGGCGAGGAAAGCCAGTGGTGTGTCGTAGAGGCTGCTGAACAGCGAGCCGTAGATCGAGTGGTAGACGCCGAGCAACCCGAAGTAGCACAGCGAGGCGACGGCGATCCCAATCTCCAAGCCGGCGTAGACGCGCAATGGTCGCTGTAAGGTCGCGGCGCGCCGTCCCCACAGCCAGCTGCCGAGCGCCA
This sequence comes from Candidatus Binatia bacterium, assembly GCA_028282445.1. Taxonomy (GTDB): domain Bacteria; phylum Desulfobacterota; class Binatia; order HRBIN30; family CADEER01; genus CADEER01. The sequence goes on from JANQHZ010000252.1 coordinate 10,554, forward strand.
AACCGGAGAAGAAGATCACCAAGGTTGTCGATGCGGCGTAGGCGGTGCTGCCCAGCAGCAACCCGAGCTGGCGCAGCCAGCACACCTGGTACACCAGGCCTGCAAATCCCGACGCGAAGAATAGGACCAGCAGGACCGGCTGCTCCGTGCGCGAGCGTGCCGACGCAGCAGCGGCCGACTGCCGGGCCGAGCGCACGGGAGATTGAATTGCTTCAGCAACCATCAAGAGCGTCGCGTACCGCGCTGATCAGCTCATTGATCGTGACCGATCCGTCACCGTTGATGTCGAAGGCGGGACAGCTCGCGACCTCCAGCGAACCCAGCGCGATATTGACGCCGCGGATCAGCTCGGAAATCGAGACCGCACCGTCGCCGTCGCAGTCGCCGTCGCAAGTGTTGTTCGGTGGCACCGTCTGGGTGGGCGTCGACGTATTCGTCGGGGTATTGGTCGGCGGTTGCGTCGCTGTCGGCGGCTCGGTCGGCGGCTCGGTTGGGGAGGGGGTTGCCGTAGCCGGGGCGACCGTCGCGGTTGGCGGAGCGTCGCCGTTGATGAGGGTCAAGCTGCGGACGTCCGAATCTCCGTACTGCGGCGATGTCGTGGTCAGGCGGAACGACAGCTCGAACTCGCCGACGACTCCTTCGGCCGCCTCGAGCTGGTACTCCGGATGTACGTGCATTGCCAGAGACTCGCCGATGCGGGTCGACTCGCCGACTCCGCCGATGACGCTGGCACCCCACTTGACGGAGACTCCGGCGTCGATCGCGACGATCTCGAAGCTCACCGATGTGCCGGGATCCAGCGCGTACAGTCCCTCGGCGGGGCGGTTCCCCGACGGTGTTCGGTATCCCGGGTCCGTCGAAGAATAAAAGCACTGACCGCCTGGGCAAAAACCGAGGCGGTCCTGCACCCGGATCGGATCTGAGAAATCGTACTCGCTTGCCACCAACGCACCGCCGCTCGG